>NZ_JBEYVW010000024.1:21136-149691 GCF_040644175.1 Streptomyces sp. NPDC047017
GGTCTCCGCCGTACGGCTCTGGCTCGCGGCTGCCGTGCGATCCCGGCTCGTGCTTGTCGTGCCGTCTCGGTCGGTCTCCGCCGTACGGCTCTGGCTCGCGGCTGCCGTGCGATCCCGGCTCGTGCTTGTCGTGCCGTCTCGGTCGGTCTCCGCCGTACGGCTCTGGCCCGCTCCGGCCCCACGGCCTCGGCCCGTGCCCGCCGTGCCGTCACGGTCGGTCCCCGCCGTGTGGCCCTGGCTCGCCCTCGCCCTCGCCCCCGCCCCCGCCATCCGGTCCCGGCCGGCAGGGTCCGCCGTGCGGGGTGGTGTGCCGCCGGGGCGGCGGGTGTCGTGGCGGCTCGGGGGGCGGGTGGCCGGGCGGCGCTGGGCCCTGGTCATGACCTTGTTCATGAGTCCCCGTTCTGCGATGTCGTCATGGCTGCGACGCACGGTTCCACCGAGTTCTACCGATCGGTAACTTCGTGCAGGGATCTTGTACGGGACCCGGTTCGGCAGGGGCAAGCAAGGCGTCGCCCGCGTCGCACGCCCGGCGGATTCACCTATCCGGGTGACCGCGGGGTGCGAAATCCGGGCGGTGAGAGGGACGTACCGGGTGACTTGTGAGGCGTGGGGTGGACGGGTCCGAGGGGGTCGGCGGGGACACGAAAGGGGACCCCCGCGCGGCCCCGCACGTATCCTGAAGGGCGTCCGGGCGGCCTGGAGCTACGCCGCCCCTCCGACCAGAAAGCGGCCAGCCATGCGCGTCTACGTCCCCCTGACCCTCCCCGGGCTCGCCGCGGCGTACCAGGCGGGAGAGCTGGGCGCGGGGCCGCTCGTCGCCTACGCCGTCACGCCCGCCCTGCGCGAGTGGTACCGCTCCGACGACCTGGAGGAACTGGAGTACGCCGCGCTGAACCAGGCCGCGCTGGCCTCCCTGCGGCTGCTGGCCGCCGACGGAGCCGCCGCGCGGCGCCGGGTCGTGGTCGCCGTGGACGTCCCCGACGGCGCGGCGAGCGGCGGCGCGGACGCCGCGGAGCCCGGCGAGGTGCGGGTGACCGGGCCCGTGCCGCTGGCCAGGGCGGCGGCGGTGCACGTCGACGCGGACGACGCCGGGCCGGACGTGACCGCGGCGGCGGGCGCCCTGGCCGCGGCGGACGCCGGTGACGACGGGGCGCGGTCCACCGTGGAGGCGGCCGAGGACCACGAGCTGCTGTGGTTCGCCACGCAGGAGATCGCGAATCTGGTGGCGGTGGGCGAGAGGTTCTGACTGTCAGTGGTGGCGGGTACGGTCTTGGACATGGGGATGCACTCAGGGGCGCACATCGTCTGGGACTGGAACGGCACGCTGTTCCACGACAACGACGCGATCATCGGAGCGACGAACGCGGCGTTCGCCGAACTCGGCCTGGCGCCGATCACACTGGAGCGGTACCGGGCGCTGTACTGCGTGCCGGTGCCCAAGTTCTACGAGCGGCTGATGGGGCGGCTGCCCACCGAGGCCGAGTGGGACATCATGGACGGGACGTTCCACCGGCACTACACCGAGCACCGGGTCCGCTGCGGCCTGGCCGAGGGCGCGGTGG
The DNA here is from genome assembly GCF_040644175.1 of Streptomyces sp. NPDC047017. Classification (NCBI taxonomy): domain Bacteria; kingdom Bacillati; phylum Actinomycetota; class Actinomycetes; order Kitasatosporales; family Streptomycetaceae; genus Streptomyces; species Streptomyces sp. NPDC047017. The sequence goes on from NZ_JBEYVW010000024.1 coordinate 22,699, forward strand.
AGCTGCTCACCGGCTGGACCACGGCCGGGCACAGCCAGTCCATCCTGAGCATGTACGGGCACGACGATCTGGTCCCGCTGGTGCGCGGCTTCGGGATAGAGGCGCACTTCCTACGCGTCGACGGGCGCACCGGGCCGTCCGGCGGCAGCAAGGCCGAGGACATGGTGCGCCACCTCGGCGCGCTGGCCGGCGTCGCCGACCCGGCGCGCACGGTGGTGATCGGGGATGCCGCCGACGACGCGCTGGCCGCGCGGCACGCGGGGGCCAAGGCCGTGCTGTACACGGGCGGTTCGCACGGCCGGGCCAGCCTGGAGGGGGCCGGTGTGCCGGTGGTGGACACCCTGCACGAGGCGGTCGAGGAGGCCCAGCGCCTGGCCGCGTGACGGCCGGGGACGGACCGCCCCCGTCACGGGGGACGGACCGCCCCCGTCACGGGAACCGGCCGGACCTCTCCCGTCGCTGTGCAGAACGTCAAAGTTCCACCCCCGGTTTTGTACACATACGGCTCATGACGGGAGCCCCGTGAAGAGCGATAGCCTGGTGGCGTGATCAGCGCGATAGTTCGCGGGGGCGCCTTCGCCTCCGCCCTGCGCCCGGTGTGCACGGAACACAACCGTGACCGGGCGGCGGTCGCTGGTCCTCGCGGGCGGGACGGGGCCCCGACGGCCCCCAGGACGCCGCGTCACCCCCGGGCAGCGGCGCCGCCGAGAGCAGCGTCACACCCCTCGGGTGCGCCGAAGATGGCCGATATCCCCCCGCTCCTCGCGTCTCGCGGCATAGCGTCGACAGGGTCCGGACACCCCGGGCCGGGACGGTACGCCGAAAGGGACGAGACCGTACTTCCATCAACGTCACGCAACGGCGCGCGACAGGAGCCAGAGGACAATGCAGACCAAGCTGGACGAAGCCAAGGCCGAATTGCTCGGAAGGGCCGTTCGGGTAGCTGAGAACAGTCCGGCCGGGGGGCACCTCCCGGCCGGGATGACAGGCGAGGGCAGCCCGGACCGGGACTCCGTCCTCGCGTTCCTCCAGCGCTACTACCTGCACACAGCTCCCGAGGACCTCGCCGACCGTGACCCGGTCGACGTCTTCGGAGCCGCTTTCTCGCACTACCGCCTCGCGGAGAACCGCCCGCAGGGCACGGCCAACGTCCGGGTGCACACCCCGACCGTCGAGGAGAACGGCTGGACCTGCAGCCACTCCGTCGTCGAGGTCGTCACCGACGACATGCCCTTCCTCGTGGACTCGGTCACCAACGAGCTGACCCGCCAGGGACGCGGCATCCATGTCGTGGTGCACCCGCAGTTCGTGGTCCGCCGCGACCTGACCGGCAAGCTCCTGGAGGTGCTGCCGGCCGGCCCGAGCGGGCAGCCGCTGCCGCACGACGCGCACATCGAGTCCTGGATCCACGTCGAGATCGACCGTGAGACCGACCGCGCCGACCTCAAGCAGATCACCGCCGACCTGCTGCGCGTGCTCTCCGACGTCCGCGAGGCCGTCGAGGACTGGGAGAAGATGCGCGACGCCGCCGTCCGCATCGCCGACGGCCTGGCCGACGAGCCGGTCCCGGCCGACCTGCCCGGGCCGCAGGTCGAGGAGGCCCGCGAGCTGCTGCGCTGGCTCTCCGCCGACCACTTCACCTTCCTCGGCTACCGCGAGTACGAGCTGCGCGGCGACGACTCCCTGAGCGCGGTGCCCGGCACCGGTCTCGGCATACTGCGATCGGACCCGCAGCACGCCGGTGAGGACAGCCACCCGGTCAGCCCGTCCTTCGAGCGGCTGCCCGCCGACGCCCGCGCCAAGGCCCGCGAGCACAAGCTGCTCGTGCTGACCAAGGCCAACAGCCGGGCCACCGTGCACCGGCCGTCGTACCTGGACTACATCGGCGTCAAGAAGTTCGACGCCGACGGCGAGGTGATCGGCGAGCGCCGCTTCCTCGGCCTGTTCTCCTCGGCCGCGTACACCGAGTCGGTGCGCCGCGTCCCGGTCATCCGCCGCAAGGTGGACGAGGTCCTGGACCTGGCCGGGTTCTCGCCCAACAGCCACGACGGGCGCGACCTGCTCCAGATCATGGAGACCTACCCGCGCGACGAGCTGTTCCAGACCCCGCCCGCCGAGCTGGAGCCGATCGTCACCTCCGTGCTCTACCTGCAAGAACGCCGCCGGCTGCGGCTGTACCTGCGCCAGGACGAGTACGGCCGCTACTACTCGGCCCTCGTCTACCTGCCGCGCGACCGCTACACCACGGGCGTGCGCCTGCGGATCATCGACATCCTCAAGGAGGAGCTGGGCGGCACCAGCGTCGACTTCACCGCCTGGAACACCGAGTCGATCCTGTCCCGGCTGCACTTCGTCGTCCGCGTCCCGCAGGGCACCGACCTGCCCGAGCTGTCCGACGCCGACAAGGAGCGCATCGAGGCCCGCCTGGTGGAGGCCGCCCGGTCCTGGGCCGATGCCTTCTCCGAGGCGCTCAACGCCGAGCTGGGCGAGGAGCGCGCCGCCGAGCTGCTGCGCCGCTACTCCGCCGCCTTCCCCGAGGGCTACAAGGCCGACCACTCCCCGCGCGGCGCCGTCGCCGACCTGGTCAACCTGGAGCAGCTGAACGAGGACAAGAAGTTCGCGCTCAGCCTGTACGAGCCGGTGGGCGCCGCCCCCGAGGAGCGCCGCTTCAAGATCTACCAGAAGGGCGGCTCGGTCTCCCTCTCGCAGGTCCTGCCGGTGCTCAGCCGGCTCGGCGTGGAGGTCACCGACGAGCGGCCGTACGAGCTGCGCTGCGCGGACCGCACCACGGCCTGGATCTACGACTTCGGCCTGCGCATGCCGAGGACGGGCACCGGCAACGGCGACCACCTCGCCGACGACGCCCGGGAGCGGTTCCAGGACGCCTTCGCCGCGGCCTGGACCGGCAAGGCGGAGAACGACGGCTTCAACGCGCTGGTGCTGAGCGCCGGGCTGGGCTGGCGCCAGGCGATGGTGCTGCGCGCCTACGCGAAGTACCTGCGCCAGGCGGGCTCCACGTTCAGCCAGGACTACATGGAGGACACCCTCCGCAACAACGTCCACACCACCCGGCTGCTCGTCTCCCTGTTCGAGGCGCGGATGTCCCCGGAGCGCCAGCGCGCCGGGCACGAGCTGGTCGACGCCCTGCTCGAAGAGCTGGACGCGGCCCTCGACCAGGTGGCCTCCCTCGACGAGGACCGCATCCTGCGGTCGTTCCTCACCGTCATCAAGGCCACCCTGCGCACCAACTTCTTCCAGGAGTCCGCGCAGGGCCGTCCGCACGACTACGTCTCGATGAAGTTCGACCCGCAGGCCATCCCGGACCTGCCGGCGCCGCGCCCGGCGTACGAGATCTGGGTGTACTCGCCGCGGGTGGAGGGCGTGCACCTGCGCTTCGGCAAGGTCGCGCGCGGCGGCCTGCGCTGGTCCGACCGGCGCGAGGACTTCCGCACCGAGATCCTGGGCCTGGTCAAGGCGCAGATGGTGAAGAACACCGTGATCGTGCCGGTGGGCGCCAAGGGCGGCTTCGTCGCCAAGCAGCTGCCCGACCCGTCCGCGGACCGCGACGCCTGGCTGGCCGAGGGCATCGCCAGCTACCGGATGTTCATCTCGGCGCTGCTCGACATCACCGACAACATGGTGGCCGGCGAGGTCGTGCCCCCGCAGGACGTGGTCCGCCACGACGGCGACGACACCTATCTGGTGGTCGCGGCCGACAAGGGCACGGCGACGTTCTCGGACATCGCCAACGAGGTCGCCGAGTCGTACGACTTCTGGCTCGGCGACGCCTTCGCCTCCGGCGGCTCCGCGGGCTACGACCACAAGGGCATGGGCATCACCGCCCGCGGCGCCTGGGAGTCGGTCAAGCGGCACTTCCGGGAGCTGGGCGTGGACACCCAGTCCCAGGACTTCACGGTCGTCGGCATCGGTGACATGTCCGGTGACGTGTTCGGCAACGGGATGCTGCTGAGCGAGCACATCCGCCTGGTCGCCGCCTTCGACCACCGGCACATCTTCATCGACCCGAACCCGGACGCGGCCACCGGCTACGCCGAGCGGCGCCGGATCTTCGACCTGCCCCGCTCCTCCTGGGCCGACTACGACACCGAGCTGCTGTCGGCGGGCGGCGGGATCTTCCCGCGCGCCCTGAAGTCCATCCCGGTCAACGCGCACATCCGCGAGGCCCTGGGCATCGAGTCGCACGTCACCAAGCTGACCCCGGCCGACCTGATGCGGGCCATCCTCCAGGCTCCGGTGGACCTGCTGTGGAACGGCGGCATCGGCACGTACGTCAAGGCGTCCACCGAGACCCACGCGGACGTCGGCGACAAGGCCAACGACGCCATCCGGGTGGACGGCGGCGACCTGCGGGCCCGCGTGATCGGCGAGGGCGGCAACCTGGGCTGCACCCAGCTGGGCCGGATCGAGTTCGCGCAGTCCGGCGGCAAGGTCAACACCGACGCCATCGACAACAGCGCGGGCGTGGACACCTCCGACCACGAGGTGAACATCAAGGTCCTGCTGAACGGCCTGGTCACGGACGGCGACATGACCGTCAAGCAGCGCAACAAGCTGCTCGCCGAGATGACCGACGAGGTCGGCGCGCTGGTGCTGCGCAACAACTACGCGCAGAACACGGCGATCGCCAACGCGCTCGCCCAGTCCAAGGACATGGTCCACGCCCAGCAGCGCTTCATGAAGCACCTGGTGCGCGAGGGCCACCTGGACCGGGCGCTGGAGTTCCTGCCCACCGACCGCCAGATCCGCGAGCGTCTCGCCGCCGGCAACGGCCTGACCGGCCCGGAGACGGCCGTCCTGCTGGCGTACACGAAGATCACGGTCGCCGAGGAACTGCTGCACACCTCGCTGCCCGACGACCCGCACCTGCGGGGCCTGCTGCACACCTACTTCCCGACCCAGCTGCGCGAGCGGTTCGGCGAGCAGATCGACAGCCACCCGCTGCACCGCGAGATCACCACCACGGTCCTGGTCAACGACACCGTGAACACCGGTGGCACGACCTACCTGCACCGGCTGCGGGAGGAGACCGGCGCGTCGCTGGAGGAGATCGTCCGGGCGCAGACCGTGGCCCGCGCGATCTTCCGCTCGGGTTCGGTGTGGGACGCGGTGGAGGCGCTGGACAACAAGGTCGAGGCCGACGTCCAGACCCGCATCCGGCTGCACTCGCGCCGCCTGGTCGAGCGCGGCACGCGCTGGCTGCTGAACAACCGGCCGCAGCCGCTGGAGCTGGGCGGGACGGTCGAGTTCTTCGCCGAGCGGGTGGGGCTGGTCTGGGCCGAACTGCCGAAGCTGCTCAAGGGCGCGGACCTGGAGTGGTACCAGCAGGTCTTCGACGAGCTGTCCGACGCGGGCGTCCCGGACGAGCTGGCCACGCGGGTGGCCGGGTTCTCCTCCGCCTTCCCGGCGCTGGACATCGTCTCGGTGGCCGACCGCATGGGCAAGGACCCGATGGACGTCGCCGAGGTGTACTACGACCTCGCCGACCGGCTGTCCATCACCCAGCTGATGGACCGCATCATCGAGCTGCCGCGGGACGACCGCTGGCAGTCGATGGCGCGCGCGGCGATCCGCGAGGACCTGTACGCGGCGCACGCCTCCCTGACGGCGGACGTCCTGGCCGCGGGCAACGGCACGGCCACGCCGGAGCAGCGGTTCAAGGTCTGGGAGCAGAAGAACGCGGCGATCCTCTCCCGGGCGCGCACCACGCTGGAGGAGATCCGCGGGTCGGACGCGTTCGACCTCGCCAACCTGTCGGTGGCGATGCGGACGATGCGGACGCTGCTGCGCACGCACGCGTAGTACGGCGTGCGTAGTACGCACGCGTAGTACGGCGTGAAGGAGGGCGCCCCGGGCCGGACAGCCTGGGGCGCCCTCCCGCCGTTTCCGGGCCGCCGACCGCCGACCGCCGACCGCCGACCGCCGACCGCCGACCGCGAGACACGGCACGGCAAATTTCTCCTTTCCTGCTAATCGGGATCATCAGGAATGATTCGGATAAAGTGGCGCGCGTGACTGTGACCCCCCTGGTCCTGCGGCACGATGCGCGCCGCGCCGTCTGAGGCGCGCCCCGCCGGACGGGCCGCCGCGCGGCCGCCGGCCGCCGCGAAACGTTCCGTCGCCCCCCGGGCCGCCGCCGCGCTGGTCCTCGTCCTGCTCCTCCTGGTCGTCGTCCGGCTGCCCTGGGCCGGGGACCTCGGCATGCACGCCGCGACCGTCCAGCGCCTGCGCCACGACCTGGCACACCCGGGCAACCCGCTCGTCGACGCCGACACCCCGAGCCCGTACTACTCGCCCTGGATGCTCCTGCTCGGCGGCATCGCACGGCTGACCGGCTGGTCGGTCTTCGTCGTCCTGCGGCTGGCCGCGCTGGCCGCGCTGGCGCTGCTGGCGACGGGCGTACGGCGGTACGTGCGCGCCCTGAGCGCGCACCGGGCCGCGCCCGCCCTGGCCGCGCTGAGCCTGCTCCTGCTCTGGGGCACCGTCCTGATCAACTGGAGCGGCTTCCCCTCGCTCAACTCCCTGGCGCTGACGGTGTCCTACCCGAGCGCGTTCGCCCTGGGCCTCGCCTTCCACCACTGGGCGTGGCTGACCCGGGCGCTGCGCACGTGCGCCGGCTGGGAGGTGTGGCTCGGGCTCGGGGCGCTGTGGGCGCTGATCCTGCTCTGCCACCAGTTCACCGGCGTGGTCGCCACCCTGGGCGCGCTCGCCACCGTGATCGCCGCCCGGCCCGGCCGGTCACTGGCGCCGCGGCTCGCCGCCGGGGCGGCCCTCGGGCTGCTGGTGCTGTGGCTGTGGCCGTACTACGACTTCTTCGCGCTGTTCTCGGCCGGCGGCGACCTGGAGGGCGTGCACCGCGCGCTGTACGCGTACTTCCCGGGCCGGTACTGGCTGGCGCTGCTCGGGGTGGCGGCGCTCATCCCGCGCGGGCGGCGCGACCACCGGGACGCGCTCGTGGTCTTCTTCGCGCTGGGCGCGCTGGTGTGCGCGGCGGGCTTCGCCACCGGTCACTACTCCTGGGGCCGGGCGCTGCCCGCCGCCCTGATCCCGGCGCAGCTCGCCGCCGCGCTGGCCGTGGTGGGGCCCGCCCGGCGCGCGGTGCGGGTGCGCTGGGCCCGGGTGCTGGGCGCCGCGTTCGCCGTGGGCGCCTGGACGCAGTCCGGGATGCTCGGCTACGTGGTGGGCCGGGCCGCGCTGCCCGCCGCGGTCGCCGTCAACTACACGCGCCCATGGCCCGGGTACCACTGGATCACCCCGCATGTGCGGTACGGCGACGTCGTGATGGCCCGGGACGAGCCGTCGCGGATGATCCCGGCGTACGGGGCCTACACCGTGGCGGCCGGCTACCCGGAGTTCTTCCTGCCGGACGAGGCCCGCCGGGAGCGGGCGGTGCGCCGCTACTACACGCGCAGCACACCGCTCGGCGTACGCCGGGACATCCTGCGCGCGTACGCCGTGCGCTGGGTGCTGGACGGCACCCGGCCCGAACGGGGCCCGCGGCTGCGCCCGGTGGCCCACGGCCCCGGCCGCCAGGTCCTGTACGCGGTGCTGCCCTGAGCGGCCCGGACAGGCCCACGGCCCCCCCGGAACCGAGCTAGGACTTCCCGCCGGTGAAGGACTCGTACGCCTCCAGGACCTCCTCGGTCGGCCCGTCCATGCGCAGCACACCCCGCTCCAGCCACAGTACGCGCTCGCAGGTGTCGCGGATGGAGTTGTTGTTGTGGCTGACCAGGAAGACCGTGCCCGCGTGCTTGCGCAGCTCGCGGATGCGTTCCTCGGAGCGCTTCTGGAAGGCGCGGTCGCCGGTGGCCAGGGCCTCGTCGATGAGGAGCACGTCGTGGTCCTTGGCGGCGGCGATGGAGAACCGGAGCCGGGCCGCCATGCCGGAGGAGTACGTGCGCATCGGCAGCGTGATGAAGTCGCCCTTCTCGTTGATCCCGGAGAAGTCGACGATGTCCTGGTAGCGCTCCCTGACCTGCTCCCGGGACATGCCCATGGCCAGGCCGCCGAGGTACACGTTGCGCTCGCCGGTCAGGTCGTTCATCAGCGCCGCGTTGACGCCGAGCAGGGAGGGCTGCCCATCGGTGTAGATCCTGCCGTTCTCCACCGGCAGCAGGCCCGCGACCGCCTTGAGCAGCGTCGACTTGCCCGAGCCGTTGGTGCCGATCAGGCCGATCGCCTCGCCCTTGTAGGCGACGAACGACACGTTCTTCACCGCGTGCACCCGGCGCGCGCCGGCGGCCTTCTCGGCCTTGCCGGGGCGCAGGATGCGGTTGAGGGCGGCGGTCGCGGAGCCGCGCCCCGAGCCCGTGCCGTGCACCCGGTAGACGATGTCGACCCCGTCGGCGACGACGGTGGGGATCTTCTCGGCGTTGCGCTCGTGCTCAGCCACGGCCGTACCTCTCCTCTGACTTCCAGAAGTAGACGAAGCCGCCGGCACCGGCGAGCAGCGCCCAGCCCACCGCGTACGCCCACACGTGGTGCGGGAGCTGGTGGGCCTTGAAGCTGTCGATGAGCGAGAAGCGCATCAGGTCGATGTAGACGGCGGCCGGGTTGGCCTCCAGCAGCGTCTTGACGAGCCTCGGCATGTGGCTGTGCTTGAGCGTGGCGTCGATGCTCCACATGACACCGGAGACGTACATCCAGGTGCGCAGCAGGAACGGCATGAGCTGCGCGATGTCCGGGGTCTTGGCGCCCATCCGGGCCATGACCATCGAGACGCCCGCGTTGAAGACGAACTGCAGCAGCAGCGTCGGGAAGGCCAGCAGCCAGGCCAGGCCGGGCGTCACCCCGAAGCAGAGCAGGATGATCACGAGCGCGGCCATCGAGAACAGCAGCTGCTGGAGCTGCTGGAGCGCGAACGAGATCGGCAGCGCGGCGCGCGGGAAGTGCAGCGCCCGCACCAGGCCGAGGTTGCCGGAGATCGCCCGGGTGCCCGCCATGATCGAGTTCTGCGTGAACGTCCAGACGAAAACGCCCGTCACCAGGAACGGGATGTAGTCGGACACGCCGTGGCTGGTGCCCAGCAGGACGCCGAAGATGAAGTAGTAGACCGCCGCGTTCAGCAGCGGGGTGGCCACCTGCCAGACCTGGCCGAGCTTCGCCTCGCTGTACTGCGCGGTGAGCTTGGCCGTGGCGAACGCGGTGATGAAGTGGCGGCGCGCCCACAGCTGCTGGACGTACTCCCGCAGGGAGGGGCGGGCGCCGCTGACCGACAGGCCGTGGCGGGCGGCGAGCGCCGCGAGATCGTCCTCGGCCGGAGCCGGGGTCGGGGGCGGTGTGTGGAGGACCTGGCTCACATCCGCTGCTTTCGCTCGGGGGGAGGGGTGCGAGATGCCCGGCTCCGTGTCCCCTGTCCGTTTTCTCGTGGTTCTCTTCACGAATTCTTACGTCGGGACGGGGCCGTATCGTCGCTACGTGAGCGTAGGGCCAAGTGACGTCGGAACGCAACCGTTTCGTCGTTACCCCTATGCTGGGTGTCATGACGACGAACGCCGGAGAATCCGAGACGCGTCCGCGCCGCCGGGCCCCCGCCGGGGCCGCCGTGCTCCGGGAGGACGTGACGGAGGCGATCAGGGCGGCCGTCTTCGGGGAACTCGCGGCCGTCGGCTACGCGCGGATGTCCATCGAGGGGATCGCGCGGCGCGCGGGCGTCGGCAAGACCGCCGTCTACCGCCGCTGGCGCTCCAAGCTGCACCTGGTGCTCGACGTCGTCTCGGCGCTCGCCGTCCAGGGGCTGCCCGCGCCCGACACCGGCGCCCTGGAGACGGACCTGCGGCTGCTGTACGAGGTGACCTCGCGCGCCCTGCGCCACCCGGTGGCCTCGCAGATCCTGCCCGACCTCCAGGCCGAGGCGGCCCGCAACCCCGACCTCGCCGAGGCCGTGCAGAACGCCCTGCGGGCCGGCCAGGAGGGCGTGGCCAGCAGCATCCTCACGGCGGCCGAGGAGCGCGGCGAGATCCGCCCCGGCCTCGACCGCGACCTGGCCCTCGACCTGATCTCCGGCCCGCTGTACTGGCGCGCGGTCGTCATCCGCACCCCGAACCTGCCCAAGGGCTACCTGGGCGCCCTGGCCCGGGGCACGGCGGAGGCGCTCAAGGCACTGTGAGTCCGGCGGGCCTGGCGACTGTCCTGGCGGGCAGGCCCGCCCGCCTGCCCATCCGCCGGTCGGCCGGCCTGCCCGCTGGTCGGCAGGCCTGCCTGCCCGCCTGCCCGCCTGTCCGCTGGTCGGCAGGGCCGCCAGCCCGCCGGTCGGCCTGCTGCCAGCCCGCCCGCCTGCCGCCGGTCCGGTCTGGTGAGGCCCGGTCTGGTTTGGTGAGGCCGGCGGGAGTGCCCGCCTGCCCGCCGACTGGCCCGCTACCTCGCCGGTCGGTCAGACGGCCCGCCCGCCTGCCGCCCGTCCGGGCCGGTTTGGTGAGGCCGGTCGGCCTGCCTGACCGCCTGCCCGCCGGTCGGCCTGCCTGACCGCCTGCCCGCCGGTCGGCCTGCTGCCAGCCCGCCCGCCTGCCGCCGGTCCGGTCTGGTGAGGCCCGGTCTGGTTTGGTGAGGCCGGCGGGAGTGCCCGCCTGCCCGCCGACTGGCCCGCTACCTCGCCGGTCGGCCAGTCGGCCCGCCCGCCTGCCGCCCGTCCGGGCCGGTTTGGTGAGGCCGGCTGGCCTGCCAGCCGGCCGACCGGTAGGCCCGCCCGCCGGTTGGCCTGCCCGTCTGCCACCGGTCCGGTCTGTGAGGCCGGACTCGGCATGGCGGGGCTCGGCCCGGCTCGGTCCGGTCCGGCTTGGAGCGGCCCGACTCCGGCCTGGCGGGGTGAGGTCCGGCTCGGTCCGGTCTGGCGCGGCCCGACCCCGGCCTGGTGCGGCCAGGCCAGCTCGCGTGAGGTCTGGTCTGGCTCGGTCCGGCTCGGTCCGGTCTGGCGCGGCCCGACCCCGGCCTGGTGCGGCCAGGCCAGGCTCAGCCCAGCCCGCGTGAGGTCCGGTCTGGCTCGGTCCGGCTCGGCTCGGTCTGGAGCGGCCCGACCTCGGCCCGGCCCGACCTCGGCCCGGCTCGGCCTGGCGCGACCCGACCCCGGCCTGCCTGGCCCGACCCCGGCCTGGCCCGGCGAGGCCCGGCTCGGGCCCGGCGAGGCCGGGCTCGGCCCGGCCTGGAGCGGCCCCGCCAGGCGTGGCCCAGCCCAGCCCGTATGAGGGACGGCCCGGCGCGGTCGTCCGTCAGGCTCGTGCCGCCTCCGGGTGGTGGTGGAGCCAGCCCGCCCAGGCCGAGGTGATCATGTCGTGCAGGTCGTGCCGGGCCTTCCAGGCGAGTTCGGTGCGGACGCGGTCGGCGGAGGCGACCACGCGGGCCGGGTCGCCGGGGCGGCGCGGGGTGACGGTCGGCGGGCGGTCGTAGCCGGTGACGGCGTTGATCGTGTCGATCATCTCGCGCACGGAGACGCCCTCGCCGCGGCCGATGTTGAGGGTGCGGGCGAGGCCGGGGGAACCGCGCAGGGCGCGGGCCGTGGCCACATGGGCGTCCGCCAGGTCCACCACGTGGATGTAGTCGCGTACGCAGGTGCCGTCCGGGGTGGGGTAGTCGTCGCCGAAGACGCGCGGCGGCGTGTCCTGCGTCAGCCGCTCGAAGACCATCGGGACGAGGTTGTAGACGCCGGTGTCCGCCAGTTCGGGGGCGGCCGCGCCCGCCACGTTGAAGTAGCGCAGGGACGCCGTCGCCAGCCCCGTCGCCCGGCCGGTGGCGCGCACCAGCCACTCGCCGGCCAGTTTCGTCTCGCCGTACGGGCTCATCGGCGCGCAGGGCGTCTCCTCCGTGACCAGTTCGACGTCCGGCATGCCGTAGACGGCCGCCGAGGAGGAGAACACGAACGCGCCGACGCCGGCCGCCGTGACCGCCTCCAGCAGCACGCGCAGCCCCTCGACGTTGTCCCGGTAGTACTCCAGGGGCCGGTCCACCGACTCGCCGACCTGTTTCTTCGCCGCCAGGTGGACCACGCCGGTGACCTCGTGCTCGGCGAGGGTCCGGGCCAGCCGCGGCCCGTCCAGGGTGGAGCCCACCACCAGGGGGACGGTGTCGGGGACCCGTGCGGCGATGCCGGTGGACAGGTCGTCGTAGACCACCGCCCGCTCGCCCGCCCCGGTCATCGCGCGGACGACGTGCGCTCCGATGTAACCGGCGCCGCCGGTGATCAGCCAGGTCATGTGCGGGCGTCTCCTCGTCGGTTGTTCCAGGATCAGGATGGGGTCGTGTCGTTCCAGGGGGGCCCGCGGGAGCGGCGCCCGGGGCCGGCCCGCTCAGCGCCGCGGCCGCCGCAGCCGCCGCAGCCGGCCGCGCACCACCGAGAGCGCGCCGTGCGCGCCGGTCGCCAGGCGCAGGGCGAGCGCGCCGGAGTGCGTGGCGTAGGGCTGGGCGAGCAGGACGCCGAAGCGCAGGCTCGGCACGGCCCGGCGGCGCAGTGGCCCGGCGTCCGTCCGGGCGTGCGCGGTCACCTCGCGGGCCGTGCCGTCGGCGAAGCGCACCCGCAGCCACAGGTCCCAGCTGCCGGTGCCCAGGGCCGCCAGGTCCACGGCCGCCGCGGCCGTCCAGGTGCCGTCCGCGGCGGGCGTGAGCGCGGCGATGGCGCGCCGCGCCGAGCGGCCGGCCTCCCGGTGCCGCCACTCCAGCTCCAGCGCGCGCGGGCCCGCGGCGGCCACCCGGCCGTACATGTCGTGCAGCCGCAGCCGCAGGACGGTGCCGCGCGGGCGGGGGCGCAGCGTGGCGTCCACGGCGAGCGGCAGCCGGTGCGCGGGCCGGGTCAGGTACGGCTCCAGGGTGACGCCGGGCAGGTCGCCGGCCCAGACCGGGACGCCGTCGCCGGTGCGCGGGTAGGGCGGGCACAGCCGGGCCGGGCGGGCGGCCAGCTCCCGCAGCCGGGGCAGGTCGCGCGGCTCGGGGCAGGCCAGGATCACCCGGGCGAGCAGCGGCCCGGGGGCGGCGGGTTCGGCGGTCCGGTCGGCCGCGTCGTACTCCGCGAGGTAGGCGCGGGTGTGCGCCCACCACGCGCGCCGGTAGTGCGCGTCGCGCAGGCCCAGCTCGCGCACGTACATGCGCAGGTCGTGGTCGAGGAACTTGGCGCGGGCCGCGCGCGCCAGCTCCTTGCGCCCGGCGCCCAGCAGGATGGCGTACGCCTGCCCGTTCGCCGTGGTGCGCGCCCGCCAGTTCTCGATGGGTGCCCGGTCCAGCGAGATCGACAGCCGTTCGGCGGACCGGCGCACGTGCCAGGTGTAGACCCGGTCCGGCACCAGGACCAGGCGCGGGGCCGCGGCCATGACCTGGGCGGTGAACACGATGTCCTCGTAGGGGAAGCGGCCCTCGGGGAAGCGGATCGCGTGTCCGCGCAGGAAGTCCGTGCGGTACAGCTTGTTGACGCACAGCGTGTCGTGCACGAGGTCCGGGCGCCCGTCCGGTCCGGCGAGCACCGCGCGCCGCGCGTACAGCCGCGGCTGCCAGGGCACCTCGCGCCCCGAGGGCAGCTCGCGGCGTACGCACAGCCCGCTCGCCACCTGCGCGTCCGCCTCCTCGGCGGCCGTCAGCAGCGCGTCCACCGCGCCCGGCGGCAGCACGTCGTCGCTGTCGAGGAACATCACGTACGGGGCGGTGACCGCGTCGATGCCCGTGTTGCGCGGGCTGCCGCAGCCGCCGCTGTTGGCCGCGCGGCGGATCACCCGCACCCGCCCGTCCGCCCCGGCGAGCCCCTGGAGCACCGCGTGGGTGTCGTCCGTGGAGCAGTCGTCGACGGCGACGACCTCGCGGACCGCGTCGCCCTGGGCGAGCGCCGACCGCACCGCGTGCGCTATCCGCCGGGCGTCGTCGTAGCCGATGACGACGACGCCGACCCGGTCGGTGCGGTGCGGTTGCGGTCGCGAGTGCATGGAGTCCACGGGCGCATATCGTAGGTGTGCGGCCGGCCCTCTCCGGTCAGGACGGACTGAGCGTCCCGGACGGGAGACGGTCCTGTTCGGGGTCGGGGAGCGGGGGCGGCGCCGGTGCTCTCGTCGAGCGCCACAGCCGGCGGAACGAGAGCAGCGTGCCGGCCGCGAGCAGGCCGTTGCGAACGAACATCAGCACACAGCCCGTCCACGTACAGCCTGCCACCTCGCGGTAGAGCATGGGGTAGGCGACCACGCTGACCAGGCAGGCCGCGGCGATCAGCGCGGCCACCGGGCGCTGGGTGGTGTGCCGGGAGGTCAGGCACACCGCGGCAAGGCCCAGCAGCCAGATCATGTACTGCGGGCTGATCACCCGGCTGGTGACGGTGAACAGCAGTACGGCGGTGAGCGCGGCGTCGTAGGGCGTGGCCGCGGTCCAGTGCCGGGCCCGGACGCGCCACAGCACCAGGAGCCCGAGCGCGGCCGCCGACAGGGCCAGCGAGATCCGGGCCACGGCGGCGACGTGCGGGCCGGTGAACTCCAGCGCCCCGTACTGGTAGCGGACGGTGCCCGGCCAGCCGGCGTGGGTCGCGAGGGCGAGCGCCGTGCCGCCGAACGACTCGATCTGCACGCCCCGGCCGCCCTGCTGGCGCACGAAGGCCAGCGGGTTGCGGAACACCCAGGCCAGGACCAGGGCGGCCCCAGTCCCCGCGCCGGCCGCCCAGCTCCACGCGGAACGCGTCGCACGGCCCCGGGGCGTGCCGAGCAGGACCAGCGCCGGCCAGACCTTCACCAGGGCGCCCAGCGCGGCGAAGACGCCGCACGCGCGCGTGGAGCGCTCCAGCGCCAGCAGGGAGAGCACGGCCAGGGCGGTGACCTGCACGTCGTAGCGGGCGAGCGGGATGTGCAGCAGCAGCGGCAGGCCCAGCGTCCAGTAGGCGGCCCCGCCCAGGCTGCGGCCGGTCCGGGTGCCCGCGCGGGCCAGCGCCGCCGCGATCAGCGCGTCGCAGGCCAGGGTGAGCGCCACGAACGCCTGGAAGTACGTCAGGCCCGGCAGCAGCGCCGGGGACAGCAGCACCGCCCCGGCGCCCGGCGGGTACTGCCACAGCGTGTCGTGGGCGGGGAAGGCGCCGTGCGCGAGCACGAGGTACCAGTGGTCGTACAGCTTCCACACCTCGCGCGCCACCGCGCCCCCGCCCAGCAGGGGCAGCGTGTCGCGGGCGAGCAGCCACAGCATCAGGGCGCGGGTGAGGAGCCAGGCGGCGGTCAGGGCGAGGAGGCGGTGCCTCGTCGACGCGACGGTCAGGGCGCGCGGCACCCTCGGGAAGGCACTCATCACGGCGGATCGTAGACCGCGTGAATGCCGCGTAAGCGGTGATACACCGGCAATCACCGGTAAGTGTGCCGGGTGGCGGCGGGGGTGCCGCGCGAGCCGGCCGGTGCGCTCACCCGTGGTCCGGGTCCGGCTCCTCCAGCGCGGCCGTGTCCAGGGCGTCGGTGAGCCGGTCCAGGCGGGCGCGCAGGTCGCCGACCTCCTCCGGGGTGAAGCCGGTCGCCGCCAGCATCCGGCGCGGCACCCGGGCCGCGCGCTCGCGCAGCGCCGTGCCCTCGGCGGTGAGCCGCACCTCGACCGACCGCTCGTCGCGCGCACTGCGCTCGCGGTGCACGAGTCCGGCCGCCTCCAGCCGCTTGAGCAGCGGGGACAGGGTCCCCGAGTCCAGGCGCAGCCGCTCGCCGAGCCGCTTCACGGGGGTGACGCCGTCCTCCCACAGCACCAGCATCACGAGGTACTGCGGATAGGTCAGCCCGAGTTCGCCGAGCAGGACGCGGTAGACACCGTTGAAGGCGCGCGAGGCGGCGTGCAGCGAGAAGCAGATCTGGCGGTCCAGGCGCAGCCAGTCCTCGTCCGGCGCGGTGCCCGGCGGAACCTCGGTAGTCATGCCCCCAGGGTAGCTCTGACGTCATTCAGTTGTGCACAATTTAATTGTGTGCTGTACTCAAGCGGTACGCACCGGACTCCACCGACGTTCCGAGAGGGATGGTTCTCCATGGACGCGCTCTACACCGCCGTCGCCACCGCCACCCACGGCCGCGAAGGCCGCGCCTTCAGCTCCGACGGCAAGCTGGACGTACGGCTGGCCCCGCCGGCGGAACTGGGCGGCGACGGGCAGGGCACCAATCCCGAGCAGCTGTTCGCCGCCGGGTACGCGGCCTGCTTCGCCAGCGCCCTCGCGCTGGTCGCCCGCAAGGCGTCGGTGGACCTGAGCGACGCCGCCGTCACCGGCGAGGTCGGCATCGGAAAGCAGGGGGAGGGCTTCGCGCTCGCCGTCACCCTGCGCGTGGAACTGCCCGACACCGTGGACCGGGCCACCGGCCGCGAGCTGGTCGAGCAGGCCCACCAGGTGTGCCCGTACTCCAACGCCACCCGCGGCAACATCCCGGTGGAACTCGTCGTCGAGTAACCCCGCCGGGATCACCCCATCGAGTGATCGGCCGCCGTGACGCCGCGTTCACCCGCCTGGTGCGGGAGCGCGGTCCGCGCGGCGGCCCGCCCCGCCACCGCCTCAAGGAGCAGCGGCACCCCCATCACGGGCAGCAGCCAGGCCAGCACGATCAGCCGGTCGCCCCACACCGTGATGTCGGGGTGTGCCGCCTGGTTGAGCAGCCCGGTGCACCCGACCGCCACCACGAAGGCGCCGAACGCCCGGCCGCCCCGCCGCAGCGCGCCCCACGCGCCCGCGGCCAGCAACGCCGCGAACAGCGGCTGCCACAGCTGCCGGCGCAGCCACTCCCGCCAGAAGTGCGCCTCCAGGCGCAGCAGTTCCGGCCAGGGGTGGGCGCGGTCGGGCCGGGCGTAGTGGTCGGTGAGCAGGTCCTGGAGGCTGTCGGACTCGGTCGGGTAGTGCAGCGCCCGCGCCGCCAGCAGCGTGCCCGCCACCGCGCAGCCGGCCAGCGCCGTGACCACCAGGACCTCCCGGCCCGCCGGCCGTCGCCGCGCCCACCGCCGCCCGCAGACCACCGCGCCCGCCCCGGCCAGGCACAGCCCGAGGAACAGCGCCTGGGAGTGCTTCACCGTGAACAGCGCGAGCAGCGCCCCGGCCACCAGCGCGTACCCGGAGCGGCGGTGGCCCGCCAGCGCCCGCGCGCAGCCCCACAGCGCCGCCAGGGTCAGCGCCATCATCAGGCCCTCGGTCATCGGCCGCATCGCGGTGGTGCCGCACGGCAGCACGTAGTAGAGGGCCTGGCCGGTCAGCGCCACCGGCACCCGCACCCGCCGGGTGCGCAGCACCAGATACACGAGGACACCGCCCGCCGCGGTGACCGCCACGCCCGCCGCCCACAGCCCCCAGGTCGCCCCGAGGACCGTGACGAACGGGATCAGGAACACCGGGTAGCCGGGCCGCACCTCGAAGATCCGCATGAAGCGCACCGACATGAACGGCAGCGTGTGCCCGGCGCTCTGCCCGGCCCGCAGCCGCGTGTCCACCTCGCGCCACAGCTCCGCCCGGCAGGCCCGCGCCACCCGGGCGGCCGGACTCGGCGCACGGAAGCGCAGCACGTCCACGCTGTGCTCCCGGCGGGCCCGCGCCGCCCGGCCCGCGCAGGCGTAGTCGATCGTGACGGCGGCCGTGGCCCGCTTGTCCTCGCCGCGCAGGCTCAGCGCGTACGCCAGGTAGTTCTTGGTGTCCGGGGTGTCCCGGCCGGTCACGGTGGAGAGCTGCACCAGCGCGAACAGCGCGGCCAGGACCAGCACCCAGGTACGCGGCCGCCAGGTACGCGGCCGCAGGCGGCCCGGCCGGGACATGCGCGGCCGGGGCGTGCGCGGCCAGAGCGTGCGCGGCCTCATGACGCCGCCAGCCGGTCGTGCCCGGCGGACTGCGCGGGCAGCCGGCCGCCCGCCGCGGACGGACCGTCCGTCGCGGACCGGGCGTCCGCCGCGGACCGGCCGGACGGCGCCGCCGGTGGTGGTGTCCACCCGTGCTCGCCGAGGATCAGCGTGCGCACCACCCGCTCGGCCGCCCAGCCGTCGTCCCACTCGCAAAAACGCGCCCGGAAGGCGGCCCGCAGCCGCGCCGACTCCGCGTCCCGCCAGCGCCCGGACGCGAACAGCCGCGCCAGCTCCGGGTACGAGCGCGAGACATGGCCCGGCGGTCGCGCGGTCACGTCGAAGTACGCGCCCCGGCTCGCCGTGAACGCCCCCCAGTCGTCCGCGTGCACCACGATCGGCCGGTCCAGATGGGCGTAGTCGAACATCAGGGCGGAGTAGTCGGTGACGAGCACGTCCGAGGCGAGCAGCACCTCCTCGGCGTGCGGCTCGTCCGTGGCGTCCACGAGCACCCCGCGCCGGTGCAGCTCGGCCAGGCCGAGGCCGCGCGCCGGGCCCGCCGCCAGCGAGGGGTGCAGCCGCACCACCAGGGTGTGGCCCTCGCCCAGGTCCGCGGCGAGGCGGGCCGGGTCGAACCGCTCCACGTACCCCTCGCGCCGGTAGTCGCGGCGGGTCGGCGCGTACAGCACCACCGTGTGCCCGGCCGGGATGCCCAGCCGGGCCCGCAGCGCCGCACCGTCCCTTCGGGCCGCGCCGTCCGCCCCGGCCGCACCGTCCGCCCCGGCCGCACCGTCCGTCCGGGCGGAGCCGGCCGCGCCGACCAGGACGTCGTTGCGCGGACTGCCGGTGCGCGCGGAGGCGAAACCGCACGGATAGGCCCGCTCCCAGACCAGCTCGGAGTGGCGGTTGGCGACCAGGCTGTGGTCCCAGCGGTCGGCGCGCGCCAGCAGCCCGGGCACGTCCACGCCGCGCCGGGCCCCCGGCTTGCCCAGCAGATCGGCCCCCATGTACTTCAGCGGGGTGCCCAGATGGGTGTGCACGTGCACGCTGCCGGGCCGCTTGTCCGGCACCTCGGGCCAGTCCACGTTGTTGACGAAGTACCCGGCCCGGGCGGCGAGCCGGCGGTGGCGCGGGGAGCCCGCGAGGACGTACTCCACCTCGGGCGGCAGCAGCCCGGCCCGCTCCGCCTGCTCCGCGTCGGCGACCACCCACACCCCGCGCAGGTGCGGCGCGATCTCCCGCGCCTTGCGGTGGATGGCCGCCGGGTCGCCGAGCACCCCGCGGTGCCGGAACGCCGAGTACAGCACGAGGTCCTCCTCCAGCGGCCGGCGGGTGTGCAGCGCCGCCCAGCCGCCCTTCGCGCGCCGCGCCGCCACCCGGCGCACCTGCTGGAGGCGGCGGCCCAGCTCCCGCTCCGCCCGCCCGGCCTGCCGCCTGATCCGGTACGCCGTCCAGCCGCCCTCCAGCACCCGGACCGCGCCCTCCACCGGCACTCCGGGGGGCCGGTGGGCGCGGAACATCTCGGCGGTGCGGCGGAAGAACTCGGCCTTGTCGCCCGGCGGCAGCCGGTCCGGCTTGGCGAGGATGTCCAGGCAGTGCTCGCCCATCTTGCGGTGCAGGTAAGGCCGCCACCGGGCCAGCTCGGGACGGGAGTCGAGGTGCGCGAAGACCCGCGCGTACTGGTCGTGGACGTCGAAGTGCTTGCGGCTGGTGGTGGACAGGATGTTGCCCTGCCGGCGCTGGCGGTAGGACAGGCAGATCCGGTCGAGCACCGCGATCCGGCCGGCCCCCAGCATGACCGGGAACGTCCAGGGCGTGTCCTCGTAGTAGCCGGGCGGGAAGGCGAAACCGTGCTCCTCGACGAAGGCCCGCCGGTACAGCTTGTTCCACACCACCATCAGCAGGTCCAGGATCTCCGGGCGCTCGGCGGCCGTGAAGGCGGCGTCCCCGGCCTCGGCCAGCACTCGCGCCAGCGCGTTGCGCCGCGTCCCGCCCCACCAGTACGCGCGCGCGTAGTCGAAGACCAGCACGTCCGGCTCGGCGGACTCGGCCAGCCGGTCGGCCATGGCGGCCAGCGCGCCCGGGGTGAGGGTGTCGTCGCTGTCCAGGAAGAGCAGGTAGTCGCCGGTGGCGAGCGGCAGCCCGGCGTTGCGGGCGCGGCCGAGCCCGGCGTTCTCCGGCAGGTGCAGCACCCGCACCCGCGGGTCGCGCGCGGCGTACGCGTCGAGGATCGCGCCGGAGCCGTCCGGTGAGCAGTCGTCGACGGCGATCACCTCGATGTCCCGGAAGGACTGGCCGAGCACCGAGTCGAGGCACTCGCGCAGGAAGCCCTGCACCTTGAAGCAGGGGACGATGACGCTGAGGCGGGGCACGGCGGGGTCAGCTCCTTACGAGGGGGGCGGCGGCCGGGGCCGGGACACGCCGGGCGAGGGGCACCACGGGCGGCAGCGCCGCCTCCGGTTCGCCCAGGAACACCCGGCGGACGACGCGCTCGGCGGCCCGGCCGTCGTCGAACTGGCAGAACCGCTCCCGGAACGCGGCCCGCAGCGCCGCCGACCGGGCGCCCGCGCAGGACCCGTCGCGGAACACCCGCGCCAGTTCCTCGGGGGTGCGCGCCACCGGTCCCGGCGGGGTCTCCAGGAGGTCGAAGCAGACGCCCCGGGTCTCCTGGTACACCTCCCAGTCGTCGGCGTAGATCACGACCGGGCGGTCCAGGGCGGCGTAGTCGAACATGATCGAGGAGTAGTCCGTGACCAGCGCGTCGGCGGCCAGGCACACCTCCTCGGTGGAGCGGTGCCCGGTCACGTCGATGATCCGGCCGCTGCCCGCCCGGCCGCCCCGGTCGTAGAAGTAGTGCGCGCGCAGCAGCACGACCACGTCCTCGCCGGCCGCCGCGCAGAACGCCTCCAGGTCGAGGCCGGTCTCGAAGCCGCCGTGGTGGTCGCGGTGGGTGGGGGCGTACAGCACGGCCGTCGCGCCCTCGGGGACGCCCAGCTCGCGGCGGACCCGGGCCACGTCCTCGGCGCCCGCCGTCAGGAAGAGGTCGTTGCGCGGATAGCCGTACTCCAATGCCTCCCAGGCGCCGGGGAAGGCGCGCTCCCACACCTCGGTGGAGTGCCGGTT
This sequence comes from Streptomyces sp. NPDC047017, assembly GCF_040644175.1. Lineage (NCBI taxonomy): Bacteria > Bacillati > Actinomycetota > Actinomycetes > Kitasatosporales > Streptomycetaceae > Streptomyces > Streptomyces sp. NPDC047017. The sequence goes on from NZ_JBEYVW010000024.1 coordinate 43,558, forward strand.
GGCGGACAGGTTGTAGTCCCAGCGGTCCACGCGGGCCAGCAGTTTCGTGAAGCTGCCGGTCTGCGCCGCGACCACCGGGTACGTCGACTGGTCGCAGCCCATCGTCTTGAGCGGGGTGCCGTGCTGGGTCTGCACGTGCACGCTGCCGGGGCGCTTGACGACGGCGTCGGCGAAGTTGGCGTTGTTCACGAGGTACTTGGCGCGGGCGAGCACCTGCCAGGCGCGGCGGCTGCCGAGCACCGCGTGCTCCACGTCCGCGGGCACGGTGTGCGCCTGGTCCGCCTCGACCAGGAACACCCCGCGCAGGTGCGGGGCGAGTTCACGGGCCCTGGCGTGCAGGGCGGCCGGGCTGCACGCGTAACCGCGGCCCCAGTACGCGCAGTAGACGACGAGGTTCTCGTCGAGCGGGCGGCGCAGGTGCCACCGGTAGGCCAGGCGCGTGCCCAGGCTCCCGGCCGCCGCGCGGCAGGCGGCGGCCGCCCGCGCGGCCCGTGCGGCGAGCCGGGCGGCGGCGTGCGCCGCGCGCAGGGCGTCGTACCCGCGGGCCGCCGGCAGCCGGTGCGGCAGGCCCGCGAGGCCGCCGGGCGGCCGGAGACCGGCCGGGCGGTGGGCGCGGTACAGCCGCCGGGCCCGGCGCCGGAAGGCCCGGCGCCGCCGCGCGGGCACCCGGCCCGCCGCCGTCACCAGGGCGTCGATCACCTGTCCGAACAGGGCCGCCGCCCGCTCGGCGGGCAGGCCCTGCTCGGCGGCCCGGACGAGCACCCGTTCCGACTGGTCGAGGAGGTCGAACGGGTGCTCGCCCGGGAGTTCGAGACGGCTGCCCCGCCGGGGCAGCAGATGGCGTACGACGACCCGGTGCAGCACCGCGATCCGCTCGGCGGCCACGGTGACCAGGCCGCCCCAGCCGAGATCCGTGTGGTCCCCGGCGGGGAAGTCCAGGTGGTGGCCGGTCACGAAGGCGCGGCGGTAGACGGCGCTCCACGCGGGCCGCGCGACACCGGTCAGGTGCGGGGCCTCGGCGGGGGCGAAGGCCCGCGCGGGCAGGGCGGCCGGCAGGGGCGCCGCCGGTGCGGCCGGCACGCCCTCCCACCACGGCACCCGCTCGTACGCGCAGTACAGCGCGTCGACGTCACCGGTCTCCGCCAGGCGGTCGGCCAGCGCGGTCAGCGCGCCCGGCGCGAGCGTGTCGTCGCCGTCCAGGAACAGCAGGTACGCGCCGGTCGCCGCGCGCATCCCGGCGTTGCGCGCCCCGGCGAGCCCGGCGGCCGGCGGCGACTGGACCGGGCGCACCCGGGCGTCCCGCTCGGCGTACTCCGCGGCCACCCCGGCGGCCGGGGCGCCGGGCCCGCCGCACACCGGGATCAGCTCGAAGTCACCGAAGGACTGGGCGAGCACCGAGTCCAGGGCCAGGGACAGCCGGCCACCCACCGGCCGCGAACCGCCGCGACCGGGGGGCGGCCCGTCCCCGTGGGACGGGACGATGATGCTGAAGCGGGGCATGGGGGTCACTGGCTCTCTGTGTCGTCTGCTGGGCCGGGGGGTCGTACTGGCCGGTCAGGCCGCCGACTCGTCCAGTCCGGCCGGCCGTTCCGGCCGCCTGGGTGGTTCCGGTCGTCCCGGCCGCTCCTCCGCACCGGCCCGGCCGGCCAGTCGGCCGCCAGGTGGGGGGCCGGGGCGGGGCCGGGCGGGTCGGGTGGGGTGCATGCGGGCTCCGGAAGGCGAACGGTGGTCAGCGGCTCTCGGTGACGGCCTGGGGGCCGGCGGGCTGGGGCACGGTGGCGAGCAGGGAGCGCGCGCGGACGGCGGCGGCCCGCGACGGCACCGGATGGCGCTCGCCGAGCGGCACGACCGGCGGCAGCCCGGCCGCCTCGTCGGTCTGCCCGAGCACCACATGGCGCACCACGCGTTCGGCGGCGCGCCCGTCGTCGTACGGGCAGAAGCGCTCGCGGAACGCGGCCCGCAGCTGGGCCGAGCGGGAGCCGCGCCAGTGGTCGCCGGTCAGGATGTCGACCAGTTCGTCCTCGGTGCGGGCGACCGCGCCCGGCGGACTGGCCCGTACGTCGAAATAGGTGCCCCGGGCCGCCTCGTACGCCTCCTGGTCGTCGGTGAGGAGCACGATCGGGCGGTCCAGTCCGGCGTAGTCGAACATGATCGACGAATAGTCGGTGAGCAGGGCGTCCGAGGCCAGGCACAGGTCCTCGACGCAAGGGTGGCCGCTGACGTCGAGGACGCGGCCGCCTCGCACGGCCGGGAGCGGACCGGTCAGCGGGCCGTCCTGGCCGTAGTGGGCGCGGGCCAGGACGACGAAGCGCGGGCCGAGGCGGCGGGCGAGGCGGTACGGGTCCACGGCGGGGCGCTGGGTGCGGCGGTGGTCGCGGTGGGTCGGCGCGTACAGCAGCGCCACCGTGTCCTCGGGGATGCCCAGCGACTCGCGCAGCGCGGCCACCTCCGCCGCGGTCGCCCGCTGGAAGACGTCGTTGCGCGGGCCGCCGTACTCCAGCGTGGTGTAGCGGCCGGGGTAGACCCGCTCCCAGGTCAGCGTGGTGTGCCGGTTGCCGGTGACGACGTAGTCCCACTTGTCGACGTTGCGCAGCAGCTGCGCGAAGTCCATGCCCCGGGCCGCGGCGGGGCGCTCCTGGAGGTCGAGGCCCATGTGCTTGAGCGGGGTGCCGTGCTGGGTCTGCACGAAGACCTGGCCGCGCCGCTTGACCAGGCGGCGGTCGAAGTTGACGTTGTTGACCAGATACCGGGAGCGGGCCAGCGCGGTCCAGTAGGCCGCCGTGTCCGGAGTGAGCCGGCGGGTCGCGGCCGGCACGGTGTGCCGGTGCTCGGGGCGGGCGATCCACGCCGTGCGCACCTGCGGCGCGAACGCGCGGAAGGCCGCCTCCAGCGCGCCCGGGTGGCAGCCGTGCCCGCGCCCCCAGTACGCGGCGAACACGGCCCGGTCGGCGCGCACCGGCAGGCACAGCTGGACGCGGTAGTGCGCCTGGAGCAGCCCGGCCCGCAGCACGCGCAGCGCCCTGGCCGCCGCCCCGGCGGCGCGGCGGCGCACGGCCATCGCCCGGACCAGGGCGCGGAAGGTGCGGTGCAGTCCGAGCCGGACCAGGGCGTGCCGCAGCCGGGGGCGCGGGGCCAGGCGGGCGCCGGGGGTGCGGTAGCGGCGGTAGTACGTGCGGGCGGTGCGCAGGAACTCGGCGCGGCAGCCGCGCGGCAGCCGGCCCGGCCGGGTGAACACCGTGGTGAAGTGGTCGACCATGCGGCGGAAGAGCACCGGCCGCCAGCGGGCCAGTCCGGGGCGCCCGTCGAGGAAGGCGAACACCCGGTCGTACTGCGCGAAGACGTCGAAGTGGCGGCGGCTGGCGGTGCCCAGGATGCTGCCGTGCCGGCGCTGCCGGTAGTGCACGCACACCCGGTCCAGGGTGGCGATCGTCTCCGCCGCCAGCAGCACCGGGTACGTCCACGGGGTGTCCTCGTAGTAGCCGGGCGGGAAGGCGAGGCCCTCGCGGTGCACGAAGTCCCGCCGGTACGCCTTGTTCCAGGCCACCATCAGCACCCTGAGCAGCTCGGGGCGGTCGGCCAGCCGGAAGGGGGCCGGTCCGTCCTCGGCGAGCGGGGCGCGCAGCGGGTCGCGGACGGCCTCGCCGGTCCAGTCGGCGCGGGCGAAGCCGTAGACCAGGACGTCCGGCCGGCCGGTGGCCTCCAGGCGCTCGGCGATCGACCACAGCGCGTCCGGGGCGAGGGTGTCGTCGCCGTCCAGGTAGATCAGGTAGTCGCCGGTGGCCAGCGCGGTGCCCGCGTTGCGGGCCGGGCCCAGGCCCTGGTTCTCGGGCAGGTGCACGGCGCGCACGCGCGGGTCGCGGGCCGCGAACTCGTCGATGATCGCGCCGCAGGCGTCCGGTGAGCGGTCGTCCACGGCGATCAGTTCGAGATCCGTGAAGGACTGCGTGAGCACCGACTCCAGGCACTCGTGCAGATACGCCTGAACCTGATGCGCGGGGACGATGACACTGAACCTGGGCAAGGCGACATCCAACGGGTCGACGGGCGTTCTGCCCGGCAACGGCCGATGGAGTGAATCGGTTACGGTTTTGTACGGCATGTGGGGGACGGCGGGTGAACGCGCGGGGGCGGGCCGGTGCCGGCCCGCCCCCCTCCCACGCTGCTCACGTACCGCTCCCGTACCGCGGTGCGCGGGCGGTTACTTGACCGCGCCCGCCATCACCCCGGACACGAACTGCCGCTGGAACGCGAAGAACACGGCCAGCGGGATCACCATCGAGATGAACGCGCCGGGCGCCAGTACGTCGACGTTGTTGCCGAACTGGCGTACCTGCGTCTGCAGGGCCACCGTGATCGGCTGGGTGCCGGACTTGGTGAACACCAGCGCGACCAGCATGTCGTTCCACACCCACAGGAACTGGAAGATGCCCAGGCTCGCGATGGCGGGCCCGCCCAGCGGCATCACCACCCGGGTGAACAGGCGCAGTTCACCGGCCCCGTCGAGGCGGGCCGCCTCCAGCAGTTCGCGGGGGATCTCCGCGAAGAAGTTCCGCAGCAGGAACACCGCGAACGGCAGGCCGAAGCCGGTGTGGAACAGGACCACCCCGAAGATCGTGCCGAACAGGCCGATCTTCCCGAAGAGTTCGGCGATCGGGATGAGCGCCACCTGCACGGGCACGACCAGCAGGCCGACCACGGCCAGGAACCACCAGTCGCGGCCCGGGAACTCCATCCACGCGAACGCGTAGCCCGCCAGCGAGCCGACCACGACCACCAGGACCGTCGCCGGGACGGTGATCAGGACGGTGTTCAGGAGGGAGTGGGTGATGTCGCCGTTCTCCAGCAGCTTCCGGTAGCTGTCGAAGGTCAGCTGCGAGGGCCGGGTGAGCACGGTCCACCAGCCGCTGGAACTCATGTCCTGCGCCGAGCGCAGCGAGGACAGCAGCAGGCCGATCGTGGGGACCAGCCAGAACAGGCCCACCAGGATCAGGAACACCCGCACCAGGCCGCCGCTCGCGAGCTCCGCGAGCCGGGAGCCGAGCGAGGGCCTGCCCCGCGCGGGCCGGGCGCCCGGGACCGCCCCAGCCCCCGCCCCCGCTCCCGCTTCCGTGACGGCATCGGTCGTCATCGCCGCACCTCCCGCTTGAGCCTTCGGGTGTTGAAGAGCATCACCGGGATCACCAGCAGCAGCAGGAACACCGAGATCGCGCTGGCCACGCCCGGGCGGCCCTCGGAGAAGCCCTTGCGGTACAGCTCCAGGGCCAGCACGTCGGCGTCGTCCTGGGAGGAGCCGGGCGCGATGATGAACACCAGGTCGAAGATCTTCAGCACGTTGATCATCAGGGTGACCGCGACCACCGCGAGCACCGGCGCCAGCAGCGGCACGGTGATCCGCCGGAACACCTGCCACTCGCCCGCGCCGTCCACCCGGGCGGCCTCCAGCAGCTCCCTGGGCACACCCGCCAGTCCGGCCGCGATCAGCACCATCGCGAACCCGGCCCACATCCACACGTACGCGCCGATGATCGCCGGGGTGACCAGCGAGGGGCCCAGCCAGTCCACGCCGTTGTAGGGCGCCTTGAAGTTGCCCGCCGGGAGCCGCAGCAGGGCGCCGTCGGCCTTCGCGGGCAGCGTGAAGGTGCCGTCGCCCGCGGCCTTCGCGCTCGCCACCACCTTGCCGTCCTTGACCGCCTCGACGCGCATCCCGGAGTAGCCCAGCTCGGACGGGTCGACGGCGCCGAGCGTCCCGACGCCCTTGCCGCGCGTGAAGTCCTGCCAGGCGGTGCCGGTGATCTTCCCCGGCTCGGCCGGCGCCCGCACGGCCCGCTTCGTGCCGTCCGGCAGCTGGTCGGGCGCGACGCCCACCAGCGGCAGCGCCACCGACTGCCCGGTGTGCACCGGACGCGTGGTGAGGAAGCCGCCGTGGTCGGGCCGGAGCGGCGAGTCGCGGCCCGGGTGCGCCTTCGGGAACGCCGAGGACTGCGCGAACGTGTCGTGCACGCCCACCCACACCGCGTTGGCGACGCCCCGGTCCGGGTCCTGGTCGTACACCAGCCGGAAGATGATCCCGGCCGCCAGCATGGAGATCGCCATCGGCATGAAGACGACCAGCTTGAACGCCGTGCCCCAGCGCACCCGTTCGGTCAGCACCGCGAAGATCAGGCCGAGCGCGGTGGCCACCGCCGGGGCGAACACCACCCAGATGATGTTGTTCTTCAGCGCGGTGCGGATGCCGTCGTCGGTGAACAGCGCCTTGTAGTTGTCGAATCCGGCGAAGTGGTCGCCGGAGGAGTCGTAGAAGCTGCGGACCAGCGAGTACCCGATCGGGTAGACCACGAGCGCGCCGAGCAGCACCAGGGCGGGCAGCAGGAACAGGGCCGCCACGGCCTTGCGGGTGCCGGTCACGCTCTTGCGCGCGGGGGGAACGGGGGGCGTGGCCGGCTTCCCGGCCACCCCCTCCGCGGCTGCCGACGTCATCGCCGGATCAGCTCCCGTTCCCGTACGCCGCCGCCGCGTCCTTCTCCAGTTTCGCCTGGGTGCCCGCGACATCCGAGGGGTTTTGCAGGAAGTCCTGGAGGTCCTTCCACTCGCCCTTGCCGGGCGTGCCGCCGAACGCCTGCGGGGCCTGGTCGGACATGTCGAAGCGGAAGTCGTCGCCGGAGGCGACCAGCGCCTTGGCGATGGTGCGCTGCACCTCGTTCGGGTACGCCGACTCCGGCACGTTCTTGTTCGGCGACAGATAGCCGCCGAGCTTCGCCTGGATGGTCGCCGCGTCCGACGAGGCCAGGAAGGTGACCAGGGCCTGCGCCGCCTTGGAGTCCTTGAAGATCACCGCCGCGTCGCCGCCGGAGACCACGGGCGCGGACGCGCCCACCGCCGGGAACGGGAACACCTTGGCGTCCGTGCCCACCTTCGCCTTGGTCTCCGCGATGTTGACCTGCGCGAAGTCGCCCTCGTAGACCATGCCGGCCTTCGGCTGGTCGCCGCCGGTGAAGGTCTGGGTGACCGAGGCAGGGAACTCCGTCTGCAGCGCGCCGTCCGGGCCGCCCGCGAGGTATTCCTTCTTGGACCAGATCTGCGCGAGGGTGGTGAGGGCCTGCTTGACGGACGGGTCCGTCCACTTGATCTTGTGCTGGGCGAGCTGGTCGTACTTGTCCGGGCCCGCCTGGGAGAGATAGACGTTCTCGAACCAGTCGGTGAGCGTCCAGCCGTCGGCGCCGCCCACCGAGAACGGGGTGACCCCCGAGTCGTACACCGTCCGCGCGGTGGCCAGCAGGTCCTTCCACGTCTTGGGCACGCTCGCCCCCGCGTTCTCCAGGACCTTCGCGTTGTACCAGATCAGCGACTTGTTGGCGGCCTTGTAGTAGGCGCCGTACTGCTTGCCGTCGACCGTGCCGATGTCCTGCCAGCCCCGCGAGTAGTTCTTGGCGAGCTGCGCCCGCGCCTCCGGGCCGAGCGGCTTGGCCCACTTCTTGTCCACGGCCTGCTTGATGGCGCCGGGCTGCGGCAGCAGCGCCACGTCCGGCGGCTGGCCGCCCGCGATCTTCGAACCGAGGAAGTTGATGATCGGGTCCTGCGCGGGGACGAAGGTGACCTTGGCGCCGGTGCGCCTGGTGAACTCCGCGAGGACCTTCTTGAAGTTGGCCTGCTCGGCGCCGGTCCAGACGGCGGCTACCTCCAGCGTCGTGCCGTCCAGCTTCGGCAGGGAGACCGTGGTGCCGGTCTGCGCGCCCCCGCCGGTGCCGCTGTCGCTGCCGCTCGGGCCGCCGTCGCTCTTCTTGTTGTCGTCGCCGGAACCGCCGCACGCGGCCAGGGAGAGGGCCAGCGCCCCTGCGGCGACGGCCGCCGCGGCGGCCCGCGCGGCCCTGCCGGTCCTGTGTGTCCGGATGGTGCTGCTCGTGCTCGTGCTGTGCATCGATGCCCCGTTCTTCGTCCTCGTCGAACGTCCGAGCGCTGTCGCGTGCGCTCTGGTCTACGCCGGGCACCCGACGACGGCAAGAGCGCCCACCGCCCCAACGCCCTGATCGTGACCACGTCGTGACTGGCCGTCAGTGCTGCTCGGGGGCGCGGGGGAGAGGAGTAGGGGGCGCTTGGGGGATGGGCGGGCGCGGGGTAGGGGGTGCTCGGGGGGTGGGCGGGTGAGGGGTAGGGGTTCTCGGGGGTGTTCGGGGGTGGGAGCCGGTACGGCGCGCCCCGCCCCGCCCCGTCACAGCAGGGACGGGACCTGCGCGGCCGATACTTCGCGGGCCGCCCGTTCCAGGGCGCTGGCCAGGAGGGCCAGGTCGGTCGGGCCGTTGCCGAGTTCGCGCACCGAACGGCGGGCGGGCGGGTCGCCCATGCGGTGCCATTCCAGGGGGACGACCGTGGGGCGCTGGGTCGCCGTCCTCGGGATGCGGCCCGTGACGCGCCCGCCCTGGAACGGGGTCCCCCGGCCGTCGGCCGTGGTCAGCCGCCCGCGCCCGGGCGCCGGGGCGCCGCCCGGCTCCCCGCCCGCGCCCCCGCCGGGCGCCGGGTAGGCACCTCCGCCGCCCGGCGCCTCCAGCGCGACCCGCAGCGTGGCCCGGCGCGCCGGTTCCCACTCCGCCGTACGGCCCCCGGGCGCGGTGGCCGCCACCAGGTGGACGCCGAGCCGCTCGCCCTCGCGGGCCACCGCCTCCAGCGCGCGTATCACCGACCCGGCCGCGGGCCGCCCCGGCGAACCGAGCGGCGGCGACAGCAGGGCGTCCAGATCGTCGACGACCACGACGAGCCGGGGCAGCGGCGGCACGGCCTCCTCCCGTGCCCGGGCCGCCGCGGGCCGCAGCCGCAGGGTCCGGCTGGGCGGCGCGTCCAGGTCGGCCGCGCCCGGGCCGCCCGGCCCGGACGGCCCCGGCACGGTCGCGGGCGGGGTCCGGCCCGGCGCGGTGCGCTGGGCGACGATCCGGCCGGACACCTCGCGCCCGGCGTGCCACCCGGTGAAGTCGGCCAGTCCGAGCAGCTCGGCCCGCCGCTTCAGCTCGGCGCTCAGCGACTGCGCGAACTCCCGCATGCGCACCGGGTCGTTGGCGGTCAGATGCGTGGTCACATGCGGTACGTCCGTACAGACGCGCAGGCCCTCGCCGGACCCGCCGCCCGAGGCCGCGCCGTCCCGGCCGTCCACCAGCACGATGCCGAGGCGGTCGGGGCGCTCGGCGGCGGCGAGCGAGGCGACCACGGCCCGCAGCAGCTCCGTACGGCCGCTGCCGGGCGGTCCCTCGACCAGCAGGTGCGGGCCCTCGGCGGCGAGGTCGGCGCAGACCGGACCGCGCGGACCGGCCCCGAGTATCGCCCAGGCCCGGCCGCCGAGCGCCTTGGCGTCGTCGGCCGCGTCCGCCCAGCGCGTCCGCAGCGACGCGGGGGTGGCCCGGGCCAGTCCCAGTTCGTCCAGCAGCCGCGCCGACAGCGGCAGCGGGGCCGAGACCCGCGCGGGCCGGTTCCCGCCCGCCGTCCCCTCCGCCGTCCGCAACGGCGCGAGCGCCCGCGCGAACCGCTCGGCCCACGCCAGGGACACCGCGTCGACGACGGCGACGGTCCCGGGGGCCACCGGGTGGCGCGCCTGGCCGCCGGAGCGCGCGACCCGCATCAGCCGCAGCGCCGTCGCCACGTCACCGCTGAGCAGCGCGACGGCCCCGCACTCCCGGAACACCGGCGACACCGCGCACGCCGCCTCGTACGTCTCGGTCACCGGGGAGGCGGGCGAGGCGGGCACCGCCTCCGCGAGGCACACCACGTGGATGCCGGCCCGGGGCCCCTCCTGCGCCAGCCGGGCCACCGCGTCGCGTACGTCGGCACCACCGGGGTCGCCGTCCACGACGACCACGGTGCACGGCCCGGCGAAGCCGCCCGCGCGGCCGTCCCCGCCGTGCCTCCCGTCCTCGCCGTACCTGCCGTACTCGCTGTCCCTGCCGTACTCGCTGTCCCTGCCGTACTCGCTGTCCCTGCCGTACTCGCTGTCCCTGCCGTACTCGCCGTCCCTGCCGTACTCGCCGTCCGCGCCGTCCGTGTGGTCGTGCCGGGCCCAGGAGGGCCGCCGGCCGTCACCGGGCGCGGACTCCGGCCCGTCCGGTTCGCCAGATCCGGCTGGTCCGGCTGGTCCGTTCGGCCCGACTGGTTCGTTCGGTCCGGCCGGCCCGGCTGGTCCGTTCGGCGCGCCCGGCGCGCGTGTACCGCGGTCGGCCGGAAGCCCGGCGGCGGCCCGGGTGTCGGCCGCGTGGTCGTCCAGGCGGCGCAGGAGTTCGCCGGTGCGGGCCGCGGCCTGCTCGCGGTCGTAGGCGAGCAGCAGCCGGCAGTCCTGGCCGCGGCCCGGGCGCACATGGGGGAGCCAGCCGAGCCAGGACCACTCCGCGGTGCGCTCCGCCAGCGGGCGGGCGCGGTCCGTGCTCAGCAGCACGATCTCCAGGCCGTCGGGACAGTGCAGCGCGGCGAGCTGGGCCAGCACCGCGCGGGCCAGCCCGGACAGCCGGGCGCGCGGTCCGGCCAGGCCCAGCGCCCCCACCTCGCGCAGGCCGGCGGTCACCGGGACCGCGGGCAGCAGCCGCCCGGAGCCGTCGGGGGCCGGCCGGTCGGCCGTGCCGAGGCGCACGGTCAGCGCCTCCGGGTGGCCCGGTCCGCGCTCCCACAGCCGCGGCCCCGGGCCCAGCGCGGTCAGCAGCAGCGCCGCCGGGTCCGGCCAGGTCTCCGGCAGGTGCGGCGCCGCGTACGCCTCGGGCGCGTCCTGGTCCGGTACGCCGGGCACCACGTCGTCGTACGCCTCGCTCCGGGGCGCCGCCGCCTCGCCGCGCCCGCCCGCCAGCCGCCGCGCCCACGCGCCGAGCCCGCCGCGCCTGCGCAGCCCCTGCGGCACGTCGGTGCCCCGCAGGGGCGTGCCCTTGCGCCCGCTCGCGCCGCTCGCGTCGTCCGGCCGCTCGCCCTCGAAGGCCCCGGCGGTCCCGGCCGCCCCGAACCGTCCCGCGTGGGTGTCCCCGTCATGGCCCCCGATGCCATGGCTCTCGATGCCATGGCTCTCGATCCGCGGCGCGCCGCCCTGCTCGGGCACGGCGCCCCAGCCGGCCGGCCCGTCGTGCTCCCGCCCCCGCTGCGGACGCGCAAACGGGTGCGGCACGCCCGGGGCGGGTCCGGCCGGGCCGGTGCTCAGGCCCGGGGCCGTACCGTGCCCGAAGGCGGTGTCCGCGGCCGCGCCGGCGTCCCGCACGCGCGCGTGGACCGCACCGGCGTCCCCCGCGCGCGTGGGGTCCGTGCCGGCGTCCCCCGCGCGCGTGGGGTCCGCGCCGGACGCCCCCGGGCCGGACGGTCCCGCCCCGTACGATCCCGTGCCGGACGACCCCGGACCGCCGCCGTCCTCCGCCTCCGGCACACGCACATGGCCCTCGCCGTCCGGTGCCGTCTCCACCCGGGCCGCCGGTCCCGCGGCCGGGGTCAGGCGCAGGGCCGACTCGCCGAGGCGCAGCAGCGCGCCCGGGGCGAAGCGGACCGGGCGGGAGCCCAGGTGCCGCCCGTCCAGGACGGTGCCGTTGGTGGAGCCGAGGTCGGCGACCGAGACCCGGCCGTCGGCGCCGACCGTCACCGCGCAGTGCAGGCGGGAGACGTCCGGGTCGTCGAGCGGTACGTCGGCGTCGGCGGAGCGGCCCACTGTGATCTGCCCGCCGTGCAGCAGGTGGACGCCGCCCGCGTCCGGGCCCGCGACCACGTGCAGCTGGGTGGGGGCCTCGTCCAGCTCGGGGTGGGCCTCGGGCTCGGCGGGGGCGCCCAGGGAGAGCACCGCGCCGTCCAGCAGCGGGGGCTCGCCCAGCGTGCAGCGCTGGGCGTCGAGCCGCTCCGCGCCGGCGTACAGCACCACCGGGCCCGCTCCGGGCTCCCGGCCGCGCTCGGCGGCGCCGCGCTCCCGGCCGCCCCGCTCGGCCGCCGTACCGGTCTCGCCCGCGACCGCGGCGGCCAGCGCCGAGGCCACCGCGGCCAGGGCCGTGCCCGCGGGCGCCGTGACCAGCACGTCACGGCGCGCGGCCCGGTCCGGCGCCGCCGGACGCGCCCCCGCTTCGGGCGGAGCCGAGGGCTGTGGAGCCGGGGGCTGTGGAGCCGAGGGCTTGGGGGAGGGCGGTCCCAGCGGGTCTACGACGGTCAGCCGGATCTGCATCGCGTCAGCGGTCCCTTCTGCGCGGGCGCGGACTCCCCCCACCCCACACGACACGTCGGCCAGTCTCTGGAGGGCATCCTCGCACCTGCCACGGACAACGCGCCCGCCGTCCCCCGACAAGTGATCTTGAATGGTCGGCTCTGCCCCCAAAAGTGCCTGGCCGGTGTGGTACCGGTGACCGCTTGAGATCGGTCACGTCCGCTTTCGGCAACCTGCGGGACCGGCTCGACGTCTTTCCTGCGAACGTGCCGAGCGGAACACGAGCGGCCCGGCGTACGCGGGCGCACAGCGCTTCGACAGCCCGGCACGATGCACACCAGAGGCCCTAGAGTGGGTCGGAATGCAGGCAAGCGACAGGGAGCGCATGACGTGCGGCCGGTAGGCAGCAAGTACCTCCTGGAGGAACCGCTCGGACGCGGCGCCACCGGGACCGTCTGGCGGGCCCGCATGGGGGTCCCCCCTGCTCCGGAGCTTGTCGGAGGAGCTAGGGGGAGGGAGACCGCGGGCGCCGAGGCGGCCGTGGCCGGCCAGCCCGGGGAGACCGTCGCGATCAAGGTCCTCAAGGAGGAGCTGGCGAGCGACGCGGACGTCGTGATGCGGTTCCTGCGCGAGCGCTCCGTGCTGCTCCGGCTCACCCACCCGAACATCGTCCGGGTCCGCGACCTCGTGGTCGAAGGTGATCTGCTCGCCCTGGTCATGGACCTCGTCGACGGCCCCGACCTGCACCGCTACCTGCGCGAGAACGGCCCGCTCACCCCCGTGGCCGCCGCGCTGCTCACCGCCCAGATCGCCGACGCGCTCGCCGCCAGCCACCACGACGGGGTGGTCCACCGGGATCTGAAACCGGCCAATGTGCTGCTCAAGCAGGACGACGGCCGGATGCACCCGATGCTGACCGACTTCGGCATCGCCCGGCTGGCCGACTCACCCGGCCTGACCCGCACGCACGAGTTCGTCGGCACGCCCGCGTACGTGGCGCCCGAGTCCGCCGAGGGCCGCCCGCAGACCTCCGCCGTGGACATCTACGGCGCCGGCATCCTGCTGTACGAGCTGGTCACCGGACGGCCGCCGTTCTCCGGCGGCTCCGCCCTGGAAGTCCTGCACCAGCACCTGAGCGCCGAGCCGCGCCGCCCGTCCACCGTGCCCGACCCGCTGTGGACGGTCATCGAGCGCTGCCTGCGCAAGAACCCCGGCGAACGGCCCGGCGCCGAGCACCTCGCCCGCGCCCTGCGCGTGGTCGCCGAGGGCGTCGGCGTGCACGCGAACCCGGCGCAGATCGCCGCCGCGGAGGGCGTCGGCGCGCTGCTGGCCCCCGACCCGGCGCCCGCGCCCGTGCCCGCCCCGGACGGCGTGCCCGGCGCCGCCGACCCCACCCAGGTGCTGCCGCAGGGCGCGGCGTCGTACGACCCGAACGGCGCGACCAGCGTCCTGCCGCACACCGGCGCGCCGGGCGCCGGCCCCGGCGCGGCCGACCCCACGCGCGTGCTGCCGCAGGGCGCGGGCTACGGCCCGGACGGCGCCGGCGGCCCGGACCAGGCGGGCCAGGGCCGGCAGCCCGAGCAGCCGCACCCCTGGCAGTCGCAGCTGCGCGCGGCCCGCGACCGCAACGAGCAGACCCAGGTCCAGTACCTGGACCCGAACGAGGACCCGCTGCGCCGCCGCCCCCAGCGGCAGGTCGCCCGCCCGCAGCAGCAGCCGCCGCGCCGGCAGCCTCCGCAACCGCAGCCCGGCTACGGCTACCCGCAGCAGCAGCCGCAGTACGGCCAGCCGCAGCCGCAGTACGGCCGTCAGCAGCCGCCGCAGTACGTCCCCGAGCCGCAGCGCCGGCAGAACCCGCAGCCCCAGGGGTACGCGCCGCCGCCCGCCGCCGAGCCCCAGCGCCCGGCGCGCGAGCCGCGCGCGCCCCGGCAGCGGGGCGCGAACCCGATGAAGATCCCCGGCCTGGGCTGCCTCAAGGGATGCCTGTTCACGATCGTCATCCTGTTCGTCGCGGGCTGGCTGATCTGGGAGCTGAGCCCGCTCCAGGGCTGGATCGGCACCGGCAAGGGCTACTGGGACCAGCTGTCCGACTGGTTCGACACGGCCGTCGGCTGGGTCAAGGACCTCGGCGGCCGCTGACGCCGGACACGCGGCCCGCGCGGGGGAGCCGCACCCCCGCCCCCGCGCGCGGTGCCAAGTCTGGAGATTTGTCGACACCTGGCGGGTGATTTCGGCCTCGGCGGTGAAGGCCGCCTCCCCGGGCGCGTAGTTTTAGCCGGAACACGCGTCTGTAGGAGCAGTCTTGGCACGGAAGATCGGCAGCCGGTACACCGCGCACCAGATCCTGGGGCGGGGCAGTGCCGGGACGGTGTGGCTCGGTGAGGGCCCGGACGGGCCCGTCGCCATCAAGCTGCTGCGCGAGGACCTCGCGTCCGACCAGGAACTCGTGGGCCGTTTCGTGCAGGAGCGCACGGCGCTGCTCGGCCTGGAGCACCCGCACGTGGTCTCCGTGCGGGATCTGGTGGTCGACGGCAACGACCTCGCGCTGGTCATGGACCTGGTCCGCGGCACCGACCTGCGCACCCGCCTGGAGCGGGAGCGGCGGCTGTCGCCCGAGGCGGCGGTGGCCGTGGTCGCCGACGTGGCCGACGGGCTCGCCGCCGCCCACGCGGCCGGCGTGGTGCACCGGGACGTCAAGCCGGAGAACGTGCTCCTGGACATGCAGGGCCCGCTCGGCCCGGGCGGCGCCCACCCGGCGCTGCTGACCGACTTCGGCGTGGCCAAGCTCATCGACTCGCCCAAGCGGACCCGCGCCACGAAGATCATCGGCACCCCGGACTACCTCGCCCCGGAGATCGTGGAGGGCCTGCCCCCGCGCGCGGCGGTGGACATCTACGCCCTGGCCACGGTCCTGTACGAGCTGCTGGCGGGCTTCACCCCCTTCGGCGGCGGCCACCCGGGCGCGGTGCTGCGCCGGCACGTCACGGAGACCGTGGTCCCGCTGCCCGGCATCCCGGACGAGCTGTGGCAGCTCCTCGTGCAGTGCCTGGCCAAGGGACCGGCGTCCCGGCTGCGGGCGTCCGAGCTGGCGGCGCGGCTGCGCGAGCTGCTGCCGCTGCTCGCGGGCATGCCCCCGCTGGATGTGGACGAACCGGACACGGACCCCGACCCGGAGGACCGGGCGGAGGCGCACGAGGAGCCGGTGGCACCCGCCGGGGAGCGGGCGCGCCGCCGCGGCGCGGTCCCGCTGGTGCGCGGCGCGCAGCCGGACTCCAACCGGGACACGCACACCTCGATGCGGGTGCCCGCCCCCGACGAGCTGGCCGGCGGCGCCCGCGGCACGGCCCGCGCCCCGCGCACGCCCGGCGCCCCCCGCCCCGGCTCCGCCCGCCACCGCACCGCCGCCCGCCGCCGCCGGATCACGCTGGGCGTGGCCGGCCTGGTCCTGGTGGGCGCCGTGGGCGCGGGCGCCTGGTGGGCGGCCTCCGGCGACGACGGGAAGGCGCCCGGCCAGGACACGACGCACTCGGCTCCGGCGTCCCCCTGACCCCGCCCGCAGCTGTGGACCCGGCCGTCCGGCGTTCCCCGCTTGGCGGAGCCGTTACGCTGGAGGCGTGGCAGTCGTCGATGTATCCGAAGAGCTGAAGTCCCTCTCCTCGACCATGGAGTCGATCGAGGCCGTTTTGGACCTCGACAAGTTGAGGGCAGACATCGCCGTGCTCGAGGAGCAGGCGGCCGCGCCGTCCCTGTGGGACAACCCGGAAGAGGCGCAGAAGGTCACCAGCAAGCTCTCCCACCTCCAGGCCGAGGTCCGCAAGGCGGAGGTGCTGCGCGGACGGATCGACGATCTCGCCGTGCTCTTCGAGATGGCCGAGGAGGAGGACGACCCGGACACCCGCGCCGAGGCCGACTCCGAGCTGGCCGCGGTGAAGAAGGCGCTGGACGAGATGGAGGTCCGCACCCTCCTGTCCGGCGAGTACGACGCGCGCGAGGCCCTGGTCAACATCCGCGCCGAGGCCGGTGGCGTGGACGCCGCCGACTTCGCCGAGAAGCTCCAGCGCATGTACCTGCGGTGGGCCGAGCAGCGCGGCTACAAGACCGAGGTCTACGAGACGTCGTACGCGGAGGAGGCCGGCATCAAGTCGACCACCTTCGCCGTGCAGACGCCCTACGCCTACGGCACCCTCTCCGTCGAGCAGGGCACCCACCGCCTGGTGCGCATCTCCCCCTACGACAACCAGGGCCGGCGCCAGACCTCCTTCGCGGGCGTCGAGATCCTGCCCGTGGTCGAGCAGACCGACCACGTGGAGATCGACGAGTCCGAGCTGCGGGTGGACGTCTACCGCTCCTCCGGCCCCGGCGGCCAGGGCGTGAACACCACCGACTCCGCGGTGCGCCTCACCCACCTGCCCACCGGCATCGTCGTCTCCTGCCAGAACGAGCGCTCGCAGATCCAGAACAAGGCGACCGCGATGAACGTCCTCCAGGCCAAGCTGCTTGAGCGGCGCCGCCAGGAGGAGCAGGCCAAGATGGACGCCCTCAAGGGCGACGGCGGCAACTCCTGGGGCAACCAGATGCGTTCGTACGTCCTGCACCCGTACCAGATGGTCAAGGACCTGCGCACCGAATTCGAGGTGGGCAACCCGGAGGCCGTGTTCAACGGTGAGATCGACGGGTTCCTGGAAGCCGGAATTCGCTGGCGCAAGCAGCAGGAACAGCAGAGCGAGTAAAGAAACGACGCTTTGTCGACAAGGCAACTGCCGCCCTCGGGGTGGCAGTTGCCTTTTCCGTTCCCGGATGTCTGGGTTTTGCGTCACACTCACATCGCACTTCCCACGGCAAAGAGCGCGTACCGGGACATCACGGCCGCAACGGCCTTGACGTTGCTTTGAAATATGGGAAGGGTGAAGCGCGGCATGCGTATCCAGCGGGGCGCATGTGAACCGGGGGGCTCCACGCAGGCAGCTACTCCCGTCGATCACTGCCCCCGAACGCGGCCTCATTGACGATCAGCTACTGGGGGTAGCAAGCACATGACAAAGAAGACGCGGATCCGGGTCGCGCGCATAGCCGCGGGCGCGGTGATCGCCGCGGGCGCCTCGCTGATGGTGACCGGCGTGGCGTCGGCCGACCCGGGCGACAACGACCCGGGCTGCGGGCTCCTCGGCACCTGCCCGACCACCGAGCCGACGACCCCGGGCACCACGGAGCCCACCGACCCGGGCACCACCATCCCCACGGACCCGGGCACCACCAAGCCCACCGACCCGGGCACCACGAAGCCCACGGACCCGGGGACGACCCAGCCCACCGACCCGGGCACCACCAAGCCCACCGACCCGAGCAACGGTGGCACCGGGAACAACGGCGGCAACCAGAACGGTGGCACCGGGAACAACGGCGGCAACCAGAACGGCGGCACCGGCAACAACGGCGGTGCCGGCGCCGACAACGGTGGCGGTGTCGGGACCGACGGCAACCAGACCGTCCCCCAGGAGCAGGGTTCCTCGGCGCTGACCGACACCGGCTCGCAGGCCCCGGCCAACGCCACCCCGCAGGGCAACGGCAAGCAGCTCGCCGAGACCGGTGCGGGCGAGACCACCTTCCTGCTCATCGGCGCCGCGACGATGATCGCCGGCGGCATCGGCTTCCGGGTCCTGCCGCGCGTGATGGCGGGCCGCGGCGGCACCGCTGCCTGACCCGTGGCCACAGCCTCACGAGGCGTGCCCGGCGGATGACGACGAGGGGCCCGGAGCACACCGCTCCGGGCCCCTCGCTCGCTCTTGCGCCTCTTGCGCCGCGCCCCTGCGCGCCCTACGCGCCCTGGTGCGCCAGCAGCGCCACCGCGGCGATCAGCACCGCCAGCAGCGCGATCAGCGTCGCCGGATTGATCCCGGCGAAGAAGTTGCCGTTCTCCTGCTGCAGCCGCTCGCGGTTCGCGCGGCACACCGGGCACCGGCCCTCGCTCACGGGCGCCGCGCAGTTCGCGCACACCAACCGGTCGTACGTCATGCGCTCGCCCTCCTTGCACCGGTCACATACGGACAACGCCCGCGGGCACGCGAACGTTCCCTCTTCCACCATGCCAGGTACCCCGGCTTTCGGCGCGCGGTCCCCGCAGGTAACCCATGGCCCTTCGCGGAACGCGGAAAACCCGCCGCGGCACAGACGAGACGACGCGCGGACGAAACGGTGGCACGGACGAGACGGTGGCACGGACGAGACGGTGGCACAGACAAAACGTACTACTGTCCCGCAACCCAGACCGGCGACTGCGCGCGCACACCCGACTCGCGTATGGTCACGCTCATCTACCCCCGGCGACCCGTGGTGCATCCGTGATCCGATTCGACAACGTCTCCAAGGTCTACCCCAAGCAGACCCGCCCCGCTCTCAGGGATGTCTCCCTGGAGGTCGAGAAGGGCGAGTTCGTGTTCCTCGTGGGGTCCTCCGGCTCCGGCAAGTCCACCTTCCTGCGGCTGGTCCTCCGCGAGGAGCGGTGCAGCCACGGCCAGGTGCACGTCCTGGGCAAGGACCTCGCGCGCCTGTCCAACTGGAAGGTGCCGCAAATGCGCCGCCAGTTGGGGACGGTGTTCCAGGACTTCCGCCTCCTGCCGAACAAGACGGTCGCCGAGAACGTCGCCTTCGCGCAGGAGGTCATCGGCAAGTCCAAGGGCGAGATCCGCAAGTCCGTGCCCCAGGTGCTCGACCTCGTCGGGCTCGGCGGCAAGGAGGAGCGGATGCCCGGCGAGTTGTCCGGCGGTGAGCAGCAGCGCGTCGCCATCGCGCGGGCCTTCGTCAACCGGCCCAAGCTGCTGATCGCGGACGAGCCCACCGGCAATCTCGACCCGCAGACCTCCGTCGGCATCATGAAGCTGCTCGACCGGATCAACCGGACGGGCACCACCGTGGTGATGGCGACCCACGACCAGAACATCGTGGACCAGATGCGCAAGCGCGTCATCGAGCTGGAGCAGGGCCGCCTCGTCCGCGACCAGGCACGCGGCGTCTACGGCTACCAGCACTGACAGTCCACGACGGAAAGGCTTGACCAGACGCCATGCGCGCCCAGTTCGTCCTGTCGGAGATCGGTGTCGGTCTCCGCCGCAACCTGACGATGACGTTCGCCGTCATCGTCTCCGTCGCCCTGTCCCTGGCCCTGTTCGGCGGGTCGCTGCTGCTGAGCGATCAGGTGACCAAGATGAAGGGCTACTGGTACGACAAGATCAACGTCTCGATCTACCTGTGCAACAAGTCCAACGCGGAGTCCGACCCCAACTGCGCCAAGGGAGCGGTCACCGAGGACCAGAAGAAGGCGATCCTCGCCGACCTGCAGAAGATGCCGGTGGTGGAGAAGGTCACCTACGAGTCCCAGGACGAGGCGTACAAGCACTACAAGGAGCAGTTCGGCAACTCCCCGCTGGCCGCCGCCGTCACGCCGGACCGGATGCAGGAGTCGTACCGGATCAAGCTCAAGAACCCCGAGCAGTACCAGGTCATCGCCAGCGCCTTCAACGGGCGTGACGGCGTGCAGTCCGTGCAGGACCAGAAGAGCATCCTGGACAACCTCTTCACCCTGCTCGGGTACATGAACTGGGCCGCGCGCATCGTGATGCTGGTGATGCTGACGGTGGCGACCCTGCTGATCGTCAACACCGTGCGCGTCTCGGCGTTCAGCCGGCGCCGGGAGACCGGCATCATGCGCCTGGTGGGCGCCTCCGGCTTCTACATCCAGGCGCCGTTCATCATGGAGGCCGCGGTCGCCGGGCTCATCGGCGGCGCCCTCGCCTCCTCCATGCTGGTGGGCGTGCAGTACTTCGTGATCGACCACGGAGTGGCGCTGTCGACGAAGCTCCCGCTCATCAATTTCGTGGGCTGGGACGCCGTCCTCACCAAGCTCCCGTTCATCATCGCGGCGAGCTTCCTGATCCCGGCCCTCGCCGGTTCCCTGGCGTTGCGCAAGTATCTGAAGGTGTGACACATGCCAACGGGGCCGCACCGCCGAGCGCGCGTGCGGCCCCGTTCGTGTGTCCTAGACTCACCGCCATGTCAGACCGTGACCCGTTCTGTCAGCCCCGTCGCACCCGCACCGGGGCCGCTCTGACATTGGTCTTCGTGGGGGTGCTGGTGGCCGGCGCGGCGACCGGGTCGCTGCCCGGACACGAGCGCGGGTCCGCCGCGGCGGCGCCCTCTTCGCGTACGCCGCTCCCGGCCGCCGCCGGCCGGCACGAACAGGTCGCCCGGGCCGCCGCCGAGGCCGCCGCGTCCGGCAAGTCCCCCATGGAGGCCGCCGAACGGGCCGTCAGCCGCAGCGGCGACCGCTGGGGCGCCGTGTACTCGCCCGGCGACTACCAGGAGTTCCAGGAGGCGCTAGACGGCCAGTACACCGGCGTCGGCCTGTGGGCGCGGCGGGAGCGGGACGGCCGGATCGACGTGACCAAGGTGCGGTCCGGCTCGCCGGCCGCCGGGGCCGGGGTCCGCGCGGGCGACCGGCTGCGCAGCGTCGACGGCAGGCGGGTGGACGGGCTGCCCGTCACCGAGGTCGTCTCCCTGCTGCGCGGCGACGCCGCCGACGCGCCCGCCGGCACCGCCGTCACCCTGGGCCTCGAACGCGGCACGCGCACCTGGCGCGAGACGCTGCGCCGGGCCCGGCTGTCGACGGACCCGGTCGCGGTGCGGCGCCTGGCCGACGGCACGACCGTCATCAAGGTCACCGCCTTCACCAAGGGCACCGGCGACGAGGTCCGCGCCGCCGTGCGCGACAGCCCGGCCGCCTCCGGGATCGTCCTCGACCTGCGCGGCAACTCCGGCGGCCTGGTCACCGAGGCCGTCTCCACCGCCTCCGCCTTCCTCGACGGCGGCCTGGTCGCCACCTACGACGTGGACGGCGAGCAGCGCGCCCTGCACGCCGCGCCCGGCGGCGACACCGCCCGGCCCCTGGTCGCGCTCGTCGACGGCGGCACGATGAGCGCCGCCGAGCTGCTCACCGGCGCCCTCCAGGACCGCGGCCGGGCGGTCGTGGTGGGCTCCCGCACCTTCGGCAAGGGCTCGGTGCAGATGCCGACCCGGCTGCCCGGCGGCTCCGTGGCCGAGCTGACCGTCGGCCACTACCGCACCCCCGGCGGGCGCGGCGTGGACGGCCGCGGCATCACCCCCGACCTGGACGCGGGCGGCGACGCGCTGGCCCGCGCCCGCACGGTGCTGACCGGCCTCGGCGATCCCTCGTAGCCGGACGCGCCCGGGGGAGGCCCGGGGGCAGCCCAGGGAAATGGACTTTCCGCGTACCCCCGGGGCAGTGTCAAAATGGTCGGCACTATGGCTAAGGAAAAAGGGCGCAAGCTGATCGCGCAGAACAAGAAGGCGCGGCACGACTACCACATCCTGGACACCTACGAGGCCGGCCTGGTCCTCATGGGTACCGAGGTGAAGTCGCTGCGCCAGGGGCGGGCCTCGCTGGTCGACGGCTTCGTGCAGCTGGACGGCCACGAGGCGTGGCTGCACAACGTGCACGTGCCCGAGTACAGCCAGGGCACCTGGACCAACCACAGCGCGCGGCGCAAGCGGAAGCTGCTGCTGCACCGCGAGGAGATCGACAAGCTGGAGGCGAAGTCGCAGGAGACGGGTCACACGATCGTGCCCCTCGCCCTGTACTTCAAGGACGGCCGCGCGAAGGTCGAGATCGCGCTGGCGAAGGGCAAGAAGGAGTACGACAAGCGGCAGACCCTGCGTGAGAAGCAGGACCGCCGGGAGACGGATCGGGCCATCTCGGCGGTGCGGCGCAAGCAGCGGGCCTGAGCGGGCCCCTGGCGCCGGGCCGCCGGGCCGCCGGGCCGCCGGGAATACGCTGGCGGGGACCCGCGTTGGTCACGTACGATGGCAACGCACCGTGAGACCGGTGCACGCCCCCTCTCCGGAGGGCCTCCAGGGACTTCCCCGGAGGGCTTGAAAAATCAACATGGGGATGATCGGTTTCGACAGCGGTTGTCGAAGCAGGGGAAGCGTGTCGAGGAAGCGGCCATGATCTCGTAAACCACAGGCCGAAAAAAATAATCGCCAATACCAAGCGCGATTCCTCCCAGCAGGCCTTCGCCCTCGCTGCCTGATCTCAGGTAGCGATCGCGAGCCTCCTATACAGGGAGTGTCAGCCCGGGGCTGTTCCCGACCCGGATCCTGGCATCAGCTAGGGGACTAAACCTTGATCCCGGTCACGGGGTGAAGAGGGAAACCAAACAGTGACTGAGCCCGTCGGAGACTTGTCCGCGTGATCTCCGGGGCTGAGAAAATCGCAGCGGACTGCACACGGAGAAGCCCTGGTTCCGCACCGTTGGACGCGGGTTCGATTCCCGCCATCTCCACTCGCCCGCCCCCGCGCGGGTACCCCATGTGGGCGAAGGCCCCGTCGCTGCGAGCGACGGGGCCTTCGCCGTTCCCGTGAGCCCCGCCCGCAGCCGGGCCCTCAGCCGTACCCGCCCCTCGGCGCCCGCGAGGGACGATTTTCGGCCACTCCCTGACCGAGATCTTGTCATGTACGCAGGTGCCCTGCCTAGAGTTGCCGACGCACCCGGCCGGAACTGACTCCTCCGTCGCCGGGCGCATGGCCTGCGGTCGGGGGGGACCGCCACCACGTGTCTGCTCGCGTCCGCGTACCGGAGGACCCTGCGGACGGGCGCCCCCGGCTGCCCGTTCACGACGTCAGGGATCACCGTGAAGTCCAGATCAGGTGCCAGGTCACTGGCACCGCGCGGCCCAGGACGCCCCGCGCGCCTCCGCCTCGTACCCGCTCTCCTCGCCCTCGCCGTGCTGACGCCGTTCGCGGCCCGCCCCGACCTGCTCGACCACGCGCTTCCGGACGCCGCCCCGGTGGCCGACAGCTACGACGGCTTCGACGCCGCCGCGGCCGAGCAGCTGCGCGAGGACCAGTGCCTGATGGCGGGCGTCCTGCGCCAGGGCGGCCCCGGCATGTACGGCGTCGCCCAGAGCGCCCTGGACCAGGGCCCGGAGCAGCTGCACACGGCGGCGAACCGGGAGTACTGGAACAAGACCCCGCTGTCCGACGCGTTCGCCGCGGACCGGAGCGCCGCCGACAAGGAGGGCACCGCCCTCTACGACCGCGTCAACGCCTGGAAGATCTCCGGGCTGCCCGCCCCCGGCGGCTTCAAGTCGGTCGCCGACTTCGAGGACCCGCCGGGCCTCGGCGGCGACGACCGGCCGAACTTCTTCTCCCAGACCGGGCTGTTCCAGTGGACCTCGGCGCAGTTCTGGAAGGCCGAGGACGGCTTCTACGAGGACCCCACCCCGAAGGCCGACGACGCCACCGTCAAGGCCGTCAAGGACCTCGGTACCCCGCTCTACGGTAAGGACCCCGACCCCAACGCCCCCGGCCAGGACTGGCAGCGGGCGTACGCCGAGCACCAGGCCTGGGACGATCTGGTGAACGATGTCATGGAGCCGGCCGGCGCGGACAACGCCCGCCTGTTCCTGTCCTCCGGCGGCTTCCCGCGCACCGCGCCCGAGCCCGGCACCCTGGAGTACCGGGTGGCGGTCGAGGACCTGAAGACCCGGTTCGCGGCCTGCGCCTGGCGCACCCCGGTCGACCCGGACAAGGTGCTCGGCAAGGAGGTCGCCGCCGCGTCCGCCGAGTGGCAGCGGGAGATCTCCGGGCAGGCCGCCCAGCGCGACCAGATCCTGACCGCGAACGCCGGTGCCACCAAGGCCCTCGCGGCCGGCGCCAAGGCGCTCGGCGAGATGATCGGCCAGTCCTGGTACGCCGACCATCTCACCCGCTGGCAGGACTACTGGTCCGCCGGCGGCCCCGGCTGGATCGGTGACAGCCCGCTGGTCCTGCACGCCCACGGCTCCTCCGCCAACTGCCTGGAGGCGCAGGGCGGCAAGAAGGACAACGGCACGCCCGTGGAGATCTCCACCTGCAACGGCGGCGCGGCCCAGCAGTGGCGGATCAGCGGCGGCACGCTGGTCAACGTGAACTCCGGCAAGTGCCTGGACGTCAAGAGTTCCGGCACCGCGGACGGCACCGCCATCCAGATCTGGACGTGCAACAAGAGCGCCGCCCAGAACTGGCAGTACACCTCGCACGCCACCACGCGCCTGTTCAGCACCGGCACCGGCAAGTGCCTGGACCTCAAGACGTACACCAAGGGCCAGGACGCCCGGCTGTACACGTGCAGCGGGGGCGCCCCGCAGCAGTTCGACATCGTGCCGTCGGGGCACCAGGGCACCGACAGCCTGGAATACCCGAAGACGGCCCAGTTCGACCAGGCGAAGAAGGGCGTCGCGAGCGCCCAGGCCGCCGCGAAGAAGCAGCTCGACCTGCTGAAGGCGCAGGCCACGGCGGCCAAGAAGGACGCCACCGACACGGACACCGCCGAGCAGGCCGCGTACGCGATCGCCGACCAGCAGGGCGCCCCCCGGGGCCGCGCGCTGCTGGCGGGCCAGCAGAAGGCCCAGGTGACCAAGGCGTCCGCCGCCGCCCTGGACGCGATGGCGAAGGCGGGCGACACGGCGTACGCCGCCACCCGCGCCGCGGCCGGGGACAGCGCGACCATCGCCGCGCGCGCCCTGACGCAGGCCGCCGAGTCGAAGGCCGCGTTCCGCACGGCCGCCGCGCAGGAGGCGAACGCGCAGGCGAAGGCCGCCGCCGACGCCGCCGCGGCGCAGGCGCAGAACGCCAAGGACGCCCGGGACACCGCGCGGGCCAAGCTGGCCGAGACGCAGAAGGCCGAGGGGGACGCGAAGGCGGCCGCGGCCACCGCGCACGCCAAGCGGCTCGCCGCCGAGGCCGAGGAGGCCACCGCCAAGGCGGAGCAGGCCACCGCCGCGCAGAAGCAGGCCGAGGCCGCCGCGCACCGCAAGGACGCCGAGGGCTACGCCAAGACGGCCGACGACGCCAAGGGCCGGGCCGAGGCCGCCGCGTCCACGGCGGCGGACAAGCGGCAGGCCGCCGAGCAGGCCCGGGACGACGCCAAGGACAAGCGGGACGACGCCTGGGACGCGGAGAGCAAGGCGAACGCGGCCCGCGCCCACGCCGACGCCGAGGACGCCTACGCCGACGCCCACGAGTCGGCGGCCGACGCCAAGGACTCCCGGGCCGCGGCCGACGACGCCGACAAGGCCGCCGACGACGCCGAGAGCGCGGCCACGTCGGCCCGCGGCGAGGCGGACGCGGCCACCCGGGCAGCGGCCGACGCGGACGCCGCAGCCACCCGCGCCGAGGCGGCCGCCCAGCGCGCCCGCTCCGACTCCGACGCCGCCCAGGCCGCCAAGCTCACGGCGGACGCGGCGGTACGCACGGCGACCAGCGCGGCGGCGGACGCCATCACCGCGTCCCAGGCGGCGGCGACCGCGGCCCGTACCGCGGTGCGGCTGGCCGACGAGGCGGAGAAGCACGCCGCCGACTCCAAGAAGCAGGCGGACGCCTCCCAGGCGGAGGCCGACAAGGCCGTCGCGGGGGCGGCCGACGCCGCCGGGCACGCGTACGTCACCGCGCAGGCCGCGGAGGACGCCCGCAACTCGGCCCAGCAGGTCGCCGCCCCGGCCAACGACGCGATCCAGCTCGGCTCGCCCTACGTCACCACCGACTCGGCGGCCGGACTCGCCGTCCTGACCGGCCAGTCCTCCAAGACGATCGCCGAGCAGCAGCAGGCGGTCGCCGAGGCGCACGCCCAGAACGCGCAGCAGGCCGCCGCGCAGGCGCAGAGCACCGCGAACGCGGCGACCGGCGACGCCAAGGCCGCCTACACCATCGCCGCCGAGGCCGCCGGTCACGCGGCGGACGCCCGCAAGTCGGCCAAGGAGGCCCTGGGCTACGCGGCCGAGGCGGCCCAGGCCGCCGCCGACGCGCAGAAGTCACTGGCCAACACCCTGGAGTACGACCGCCAGGCCGGCGAGGACGCGGCGGCGGCCGACAAGGCCGCCGGGAACGCCGAGGGCTACGCCAAGGACGCCCGGGACTCCGCCGACCAGGCGGCCCTGGACGCCGACGCCGCCCGCACCGCCGCCTCCGAGGCCGAGCAGGCCGCCAAGGACGCCCGGACCGCGGCCGACCGCGCCGACGCCGACGCCACCGCGGCGGAGCAGGCCGCCAAGGACGCGCAGAAGTACGCGGACTCCGCGCAGCAGGCCGCCGACGAGGCCGACCGCAAGTCGGCGAACCAGCAGGTGTCCGACGGCGCGGGCATCGGCATGGAGCACGTCTTCTACGTCGTCGGCAAGGTCACCGAGGCCGGCCCGGCCAAGCAGCTCAACGACTGCCGGCTCACCCTCAAGGGGTGCACGGTGACGTACGAGCTGCACCTGGACGTCTCGGTCAGCTACTACTACTGCACCAACCCGGACGTGCCCGCCACCGAGTCCGGCTGCCCCAAGGCGGACACGGTGTTCCTGGGCACCGACGTCCTCAAGAACCGGACGACCGACTGGACGCACCACTTCAGCGCGGGCGACATCACCCGGCTCGGCTGGGAGAACCTGTTCGGCCAGACGCTGGGCGACGTGCTGTACGCCATCGTCCTGCACGACGCCATCGACTGCTACCACGGCAGCGCGGGCGGCTGCGCCCTCGCGGCGGCCGTCTTCGTCCCCGGCGACAAGATCGTCGAGGCGCTCCGGTACGCCGGCCTGGTCGAGGACGCCATCAGGACCGGCGTCGACGCCGAGAAGCTGCTCGGCAACCTGAAGGCGATCTTCGGGGAGGCGCCCACCGCGAAGGACCTGGCCGACCCGGACAGCGTGGCCGGGATGGCACTGCGCCTCGCCAAGCGCATGGCGGGCCGCTCGCAGGCGGCGAACAGCCTCGACCTGGACCTCGTCAAGAAGCTGGAGAGCAGCGGCGCCAAGTTCAACCGGGCCGACCTCGTCATGGTGGTCCGCTACCCGCGGCCCGGCGTGCCGGTGGCCTGGCTGGAGATGGGCAACGCCAAGGCGGGCCTGGTGCACATCATCTTCCGGCACGCCGGTGAGTTCATCGAGCGGGGCATCGCCTCCGAGGACATCCCCAAGGTCCTCAACAAGGCGCTGACCGAGGGGGAGATCGTCGGCTACCAGGGCGCCGACAAGGGCCGCCCGATCTACGAGACCGTGTACAACGGAAAGGTGCAGCGCATCGCCATCACCGTGGGCGA
Organism: Streptomyces sp. NPDC047017; assembly: GCF_040644175.1. Classification (NCBI taxonomy): domain Bacteria; kingdom Bacillati; phylum Actinomycetota; class Actinomycetes; order Kitasatosporales; family Streptomycetaceae; genus Streptomyces; species Streptomyces sp. NPDC047017. The sequence goes on from NZ_JBEYVW010000024.1 coordinate 70,822, forward strand.
CAACGGATTCATCGTAGGAGCGAACCCCGCATGACCGCCCGTACGTCCCGTACGTCCCCTGCGTCCTCCGCCGCCGCCCCGCGCCACCTGCTCGTCCGGGCGGCCGGGGACGGTGACTCCCCGCTCCTCGCGGCCCAGGACCCGGAGAGCGGCTCGGACGACCTGTCCGGTCTCACCGCCCCCCTGCCGCTGGACGACCCCTCGCTGGGCCTGCCCGGCCGGCTGGCGGACCGCCTGTCCGCCTGGTCCCGGGCGCGCCCGGCCACCGGCTCCGCCGCCCGCGAGGACGTACGGCGGCACGCGGCGGAGGGCCTTTCGGCGGCACAGGCGCTCGCCCGGCACCTCGGCCCGAGCTGGGTCGTGCGCTACCGGGACGAGAGCCACGGCACGGCGAAGTTCCTGTGCTGGGGCTGCGACCGCCTCCACTGGAGCGGCGACGCCCACGGCACCCCGCCGCACCCGCTCGCCCTCACGGTCCTCGGCGAGTACAAGTGGTCCCCGCTGCGGGCGGAGGGCTTCGGCGACTTCGCCCCCGACGACCCCGCCGCGGGCCTCACCCTGTCCGACGCCCTCGTGGCCGAGCTGTACACGTGGTCGAAGGACATCGACGCGAGCATGGAGCGTTACCTGAACGACCGCGACGAGGAGGCCGACGACGCGCGCCGGGAGGAACTGGACCGCCGCGGCCGGTCCCTGGCCGAACGCGTCGCCCACGAGGCGGGCCCGGACCGGACGGTGACCTACGGAGGTCTCGCCTGACCCCACCTGCCCGCCCGCGGCCCGCACCCCTGCAACAGGGGCGCGGGCCGCGGTGTTTCGGCGGGTGAGGCGGACTACAGGGCGCGGGGTGCCGACTGACGGGCCTCGGTCTCGACCGCGTGCAGTTCGTCCATCGCGGCGCGGAACTCCGGGGCGTCCTTGCCGCCGCTCTCGTTGACGGCCGCGAGGGCGGCATGGTGCCGGGCGTGGAGGTCGGGACGCCGTTCGATCTCGACCTGGACCTGCCCGTGCGTGAGCCAGTGCTGGAGGTGGCCGATCCTGCCGTCCTGGATGGCCGTGGCCAGCGCCTGCCCCTGGTGCTGTTCCCTCTCGCCCAGCCGGTGCGGGGCGACACGGGCCAGGGCGACCCGAACCGCCTCCGGGGTGCGTTCGGGGCGCGGGACGAGTCCGTGCCCCTGCTCGGGATGCGTGGTCACACCGGACTCCGTCGAGTGTGCTTCTGCGCCCACGGTACTGGCAGCCACCGGCATCAGGAGGCGTCCCGCGGCGGTGACTCCAGCTCGAACCAGACCGTCTTGCCGATCCCGCACGGCCGGGGTGCGGCGCCCCAGTCGGCCGCCAGCGCGGCCACCAGGGCCAGGCCCCGGCCGGACTCGTCCTCCGGGGCCGCCCGGCGCGGGACCGGCAGCGTGTCGTTCGCGTCGGTGACCGTGACGCGCAGCCGGCCCCCGTCCTCCAGGACGCAACGCGCCCAGATCTCCCGGCCCGGGGACGTCCTCGCGTGGCGGTACGCGTTCGTCATCAGCTCGCTCAGCAGGAGTACGGCCGTCTCCGTGACCTCGTCCGGGATCTTCCACGAGGCGGCCTGCTCGCGCAGCAGCGTGCGGGCCCGGCCCACACTGCGGGCGTGCCGGGGCATGCGCCACTCGATGTCACGGGGGAGCGCGCCGGGGGAGCGGCGGGGTGTGGAACTGGGCGGTGGGGGCGGTGGTGGTGTCGTCGGCATGGGGTGGGGTTCCCTCGCGTGTGGTTCTCCGTCGTTCTGTGGGCCAAGGCTGGCGTCGTGCGTCTAGCCTCGGGAAGTAGCGATTCGGGTACGCAGCGTGCTTGTACACGGTGCGACGGCGGGAGGCGGGTGAGGGCACGTGGCCGCGGGGGAGTCCCAGCAGGCGCAGCAGAACTGGCGGTACTGCGGAGGGCAGATCAAGTTATGGCGCGAGGAGGCCCAGGTCACTCGCCTGGCGCTGGCGAAGGAGACGGGGTACGACTACGAGTACGTGAAGTCGATGGAGTGCGGGCGGCGCAGGCCGACGATGCGGTTGTTGCAGGCGGCGGATCAGTTGTGCGGGGCGCGGGGGAAACTCGTTGCGGGGCACGAGTTCCTGAAGCCGGAGCGGTATCTCTCGTATGCGGAAGACTATGTGCAGTACGAGGCCGAGGCGGTCGTGCTCAGTTCCTACCAGCCTCTGCTGATCCCGGGCCTGTTGCAGACCGAGCAGACGATCAGGGCCTATCTCAACACGCACTTCCCACCGCTGGATGACGAGACGATCGAGGAGCGGCTCGCAGGGCGGATGGCACGCCAGTCATTGCTTGAGCAGCGCACCAAGGCATTCAACTTCGTCATCGCAGATCTGGTGTTGCGCAACCGGGTGGGCAGTGTGGAGGCGCATCGGGAGCAACTGTGCAGGTTGATCGAGGTCGGCAAGGCGCGCAACGTGACGATCCAGGTGCTGACGTTCGCGGGTGCGGGACCCGAACTGGACGGGCCCTTCGTACTGCTTGAGACAACTGAACACGAGGCCTTGGCCTACGAGGAAGGACAGGCGTCCGCAACGTTGTATGCCGAACCGGATAGGATCAGTGCTGTCGCACAGCGCCATGCGACGATCCTTCGGAAGGCACTCAGTCCTGATGAGTCGGCGCGCTTCATCGGAAAGTTGGCGGAGGAGCTATGTCCACCGAGCTGATGTGGTTCAAGTCCAGCTACAGCAGCACCGGGGGCGGCGAATGCCTCGAACTCGCCTACACCTGGCGTAAGTCCAGCTACAGCGACTCACAAGGCGGCGAATGCCTCGAAGTCGCCTCCACCTGGCGTAAGTCCAGCCACAGCGACTCACAAGGCGGCGCATGCCTCGAAGTCGCCACCACCCCCCACATCACCCACCTCCGAGACTCCAAGCTCGGGGAGGCGAGTCCGCACCTCACCGTGGCCGCCGACGCCTGGTCGACCTTCCTCCAGCACGCCGCGAGCGAACTCACCTAACGACGAGGTTCGTTTCCAGCCACCCCTAGATCGGTCACTTCCGTTCAGAACCGGTCTTCCGGGCGGATAGCCCCCTCATGGGCGTACGTTCATGACCGCCGAGCCGGTGGTACTAGGGGGGCGCTCGGGCAGGTGGGGGCCTGTTCCGGCGACGCGGGCCCGGAGTCGTACGCGCACCCGTGACACTCCCGTGGGGGGAAGAACGTGCGCGTGAAAAAGGGGCTGGAACAAGCCCGACCAGTATGGCCCGCCGCTGCCGAAGGCTCGCAGGACGGCGCCGGTGCCCAGACGTTCCCGGCGACCGGCGCCTTGCACGCACTGCGCGTCGACGTGCCGGACCGCCGCAGCCGCCGCTTCCGGCGGCTCGGCTGGGCGGTCGGGTTCGCCTGCGCGGGCTACGCCGTCGCCATCGTCGTCGCACTCGTGTCGGGCAACTCCCACGCCCCGTGGCTGCCGGTGCCGGGTCGGGCCGGCGACCGGCCGGCGGGCAAGGCCGACACCACTCCCGGCCCTTCGGGGCCGGCCCGGGCGCCGGGGAACGGGGCGGGCGTGGCCGCGCCGGGGGTGCCGGGCCTGCCCGGGGCTTCCGCGACGGCCACCGGCATCGTGCCTGGACCGGCCGCCTCCGCCACGGCGGCCGGAACGGCGACCGGCCCGCACGCCCCGGGCTCCACGACCGTCCCCCGGCCGACCGCCTCGGGAACCGCCGGGCCGAAACCGCCGGTACCGGGCGCGAGCGGCCCGGTGGCCGTGCCCACCCCGCCCCCGGCGTCCGCGCCCGGCGACCCGGCCCCGAGCACCGGGGACAGCTCGCCCTCGACGGCCCCCTCGGAACCGGCGGGCGGCGGGAGCGGCGGCACCTCCGCGCCCGAAGGGTCCAGGACGGTCGCCCGGGCCGGCACCGGCACGTCAGCCCGTACGCCCATGAAAGCCATGGCCTGATGGTGCCGGAGGAGATCCTCGCTCAAGAAAGACCGCGCGCACGACGGCCGCCCGCCCCTCGGCGGAGGGCGGCGGTCCGTTCGCGTACGTCTCATGTACGGCGGTGGGGAAGGCAATCCGCCCTGGTGCGGGCGAGGGTGACCTCGGTACGGTGTCGCCTGCGCCATCGACCCCACACGCCCCACCAGGAGCCAGCCGTGAACCGCCGCCCCCGCCTGCTCACCACGGCCGTCGCCGGCACGACGGCCGCACTCCTGCTCACAGCCTGCGGCACAAGCGACGGCGGCACCAAGCCGAACGACAAGATCGCGGGCGCGGACACGGGGTCGTCGACCCCGGCTTCACCGAGCGCGTCGGCTTCCGCGGTGGCGGGGCGGCCGAAGGTCGGGTTGCCCTCGGACCTCACCCTGACCTTCGAGGACACGAAGACGGGTGATCCGGTACTGGACGCGGTGCTGGCGGACAGTGCGGAGCGCATGCGTGCCGTGGACGCCGCGATCACCGGAACGGACCCGAAGGGCCAGGCGCTCGCGTACTACAACACGGGCAAGGCCCGGGAGGCCGCGCTGTCCTGGGTGGCCCAGTTCAAGGCCGCCGACGCCACGCTCACCGGCGAGGCCCGCTACTACGACCGCAAGGCGACGCTGCGCGGTACGACGTCGGCGGCCGTCACCTTCTGCGCCGACGAGGGCAAGGGCTTCAGCAAGGACAAGAAGACCGGCAAGGTCGCCAGGACGCCTGTCACCAAGAACAGCTACGTGCTCTACAACACCCGGCTGGACAAGAACGCCGACGGTGTCTGGCAGACCTCCCAGATCGTCTCCACCAGGGGAGCAGCTCAGTGCCAGCCGTAACCAGGATCACGGTGTGCGCCGCCACGGCCGGCGTTCTCATATGGGCCTCCGGCCCGGCCGCTTGGGCCGACTTCGTACCCGGAGGCAAGGGCACGGGCTCCGAGACGCAGGTGAGCGGCGACCAGCAGAACCAGCAGCTTTCCGCCACCGCCGGTGCCATCGTCTACGACCGTTCCCGCAACGGCTCCGGCCCCTCCGTCGGGCCCGTGGCCTCGACCACGACGTGGACGCCGCCCGCCTGCTACTACGCGCCGAAGTTCACGCCGGATCAGCTCAAGGCGTACCTGGAGCCGATCTGGGGGGTGGACTCGACGGGCTACCAGTGGGACGCGCAGCAGCGTGACCGCTATGTCAACGGGCACCCCTACAAGGACTTCAACAAGGACAAGGACGGCAAGGGCTACTGGTGGGACTCGTACGTCACCCCCGGCCGTGAGGGCGACCCGGGCGCACTGGACTGCACCAAGGACATCTTCTGGGTGGACAAGGGCGCCCCGCCCCCCGCGGACACCCCGCAGGCCATCACACCCGAGATCCTCGCCCAGCTCGCGTACAACGAGATCCGCGTCCCCAGCACGCAGGTCAGCCTCGCCCCGGCGAAGGTGACGAAGGTGAACCTGCCGACGTGGGCGTGGCTGGACGGCGCGCAGTTCAAGCCGGTCGCCGTCACCGCCTCGGTGCCGGTCCTGGGCATCTCCGCGACGACCACCGCCGTACCGGTCTCGGTGAAGATCGACCCGGGCACGCCCGACGCGCAGACCTACCCGGCCTCGGGTGCCTGCCGGCTCGCCGGGGGCGGCATCGGTGAGCCGTACGCCCCCGGGAAGGCGGACCAGACCCCGCCGTGCGGAGTGAAGTACCTGCGCTCCTCGGGCGACGGCACGTTCCAGCTGCGGGCCACGATCACCTGGAAGATCAGCTGGACCGGAACCGGCGGCACCGGCGGCCCCCTGGACGACGGCACCTTCGGCGGCACCCAGGACGTCACGGTGCAGGAGATCCAGTCGGTCAACCGCTGAGGGCGACGTGTACGGCTCGGGGACCCGGCTGCCCCTCCCCTCAAGCGGCTTTGCTCGCCCATGGGCTCACCGTTGCCCCGCCGTGAAGGTGACTCACTAGGGTCACGGACTTGGCATGTGCACAGTGCGAAGTACGGGGGTCGGTGGCGTGTCGGATCTGAAGAAGGAAGCGGTGTCGATGCACCGGGCGGCGACGGGGCTGCGGGGGGTGGAGCATCACACGGCGCAGCCGTTGCGGGAGTTCAGGGCCGCTTCGCATGACCTTGGCGCGCTGGGTGCGCTGGGTTCGCTCACCCATGCCAAGAGCCAGGTCCGGGAGGGCATGGACACGCTGGTGAAGCTGACCGGGCAGCTGGGGGAGGAGTGGGCGGCGCAGGCGACGTTCATGGGGGACGTGTCCGCCGCGTTCGACCTGCTGGACCTGCTGCTGGCGGCGGCCCGGCACGAGAAGGGCTGAGCCGGCGTGGTCAGTCTCAATCCGCTGCACTACATCAACAAGTTCAACCACATGTTCGGCGACACGGTCGCCAGCGGTCTGGAGTTCCTGGGGATCTCGGACCCGGCGGTGGACCCGGACGGGGTGCGGGAGATCGCCAAGAAGTGGCGCCACCTGGCCGAGGGGCTGGAGGGCGCGGCCGGTGCCGCGCAGCAGTCGCTGACCGGTGTGGAGTGGAAGGGCCAGGCGGCGAAGGCGTTCGGCAAGCGCTCGAAGGCGGCCCGCAAGCAGGCCACCGACATGGCGCACGCGCTGCGCAAGGGCGCCGGCGCGCTGGACGACTTCGCGGACAAGGCGCACGAGCTGCTCTCCGAGATCGGGGTGCTGCTGGCGGAGATGGTGGAGTTCGAACTGGCGGGCCTGGCACTGGATGTGCTGACGGCCGGCGCGGCGTCGGTCGCTTCCACGCTGATGGCGGGTGAGCGGGCGGCGAAGGTGGTCGCCCTGGTCGGCCGGATCGAGGAGGAGGGCAGCGCGCTCGGTTCCGTGGTCCGTGAGGTCCTGTCGGTGATCCGGCAGGTCGAGCGTGCGCTGAAGGCGCTGAAGGACCTCCGCGGGGTCAAGGCCGTGGGGGACATGGCCCTGAAGGGCGCGGAGTTCACGGCCTTCACCACGGCGCTGGAGGACCCGGGCGCGTTCAAGGACCCGGGCAAGCTGGCCGGGATCCTCGCCGAGGGCGCGGCGATGGGGGTCGGCTTCGGTGTGCTGGGCAAGGCCCTGGGGAAGGGCCTGAAGGCGCTGGGGCCGGCCGCGCTGGCCAAGCTGGGCAAGAGCATGGGCCTGGACTGCGCCGCCTTCGAACGGCTCAGCCTGCGCCCCGGCTTCGACAAGCTGCCGGCCTCGATCCGCAACGCGGCCAAGAGATTCGTCCGCGACCCGATCGACGTGGCCACCGGCGACATGGCGCTGCCCCGCACGGACGTGACCCTGCCGGGCGTGCTGCCGCTGGTCCTGGAGCGCGTGCACCTTTCCTCGTACCGCTGCGGCGGCTGGTTCGGGCCGAGCTGGGCCTCCACCCTGGACCAGCGGCTCCAGGCCGACGAGGACGGCTTCGTGTACGCGGCGGCGGACGGTTCCCGCCTGTGCTTCCCCGTCCCGGACACCGACAGCGGCGAGCCCGTGCGTGCGGACACCCCCGGCTCACGCCTCACCCTCTCCTGGGACGACACGGTCGACGGCGCGCTGCGCGTCACCGACCCCGACACGGGCCTGGTCCACGTCTTCCACTCCCCGGTGCCCGCCGCCGACGGCACCGCGGTCGACCTGCCCCTGCAGTACCTCCAGGACCGCAACGGCAACCGCATCACCATCGAGTACGACCGCGGCGACATCCCCGCCCGGATCGTCCACTCCGGCGGCTACCGGGTCGCCCTCGACCACGACACGTCCTTCTCCCGCGTCACCGGCCTGCGCCTGCTCGACCCCGGGGCACCCGGCGGCCCCGGCACCACCCTGCTCACCTTCGGCTACGACCGGGCCGGCCACCTGACACAGGAGACCAACTCCTCGGGCCTGCCGCTGCGCTACGCCTACGACACCGAAGGCCGCATCACCTCCTGGACCGACCGCAACGACACCACCTACTGGTACCGCTACGACCAGCACGGCCGCGTCACCGCCACCGGCGGCACCGGCGGCGCCCTCGCCTCCACCCTCACCTACGACCCCACCACCCGCACCACCAAGGTCACCGACTCCCTCGGCCACACCCGCACCTACGAACACAACGAGAGCCTGCGCCTCATCCGCGAGAGTGATCCGCTCGGGAACGTGAACCTCCAGGAATGGGACGAGGAGCTCCGCCTCATCGCCGTCACGGACCGCATGGGGTGGAGGCGGCAATTCAGGTATGACCCCCTGGGGCGATTGGTGTCCGTCGTTCGTCCGGATGGACGGGTGCGGCAGACGTTCTACAACGAATTGGATCTGCCTACAGCGATCAGTGAGCCGAACGGCAACACATGGCTCCGGGAGTACGACGAACGGGGCAACCTCACCAGCGTCACCGCTCCGTCCGGGGCCACGACCCGATCCACTTATGACGCTGCCGGACGTCTCACGGGAATCACGGACGCGCTTGGTCACACCACCCGGATCCGCTGCGGTGCCGCAGGACTGCCTGAGCGCATAACCGATCCACTCGGCGCCTCAGTACGCTATGAGCGGGACGTATTCGGGCGGCCCATCACCTTCACGGACCCTCTGGGCAACGTCACTCGCCTGGAGTGGACCGACGAGGGGAAACGGGCCCGCCACATCGCACCGGACGGGGCCACCCAGTCCTGGTCCTACGACGGCGAGGGCAATTGCGTCAGTCACAAAGACGCGATGGGGCGCATTTCCACATTCGCATACACATGGTTCGACCTGCTCTCAGCTCGCACGGGACCGGACGGCGTCCGCCACGAGTTCACCTATGATTCCGAACTGCGTCTGATAAAGGTCGCCAATCCACAGGGTCTCGTATGGACGTACACGTACGACTCCGTCGGCAACCTTAGCTCTGAAACAGACTTCGACGGCCGCACACGTACGTACGAGTACGACGCGGCCGGAGCTCTGAGGCGGCGCAGCGATGCCCTCGGTCAGACGATCGCCTTCGAGCGGAACGCGCTGGGCCAGGTAACACGGAAGGACGCGGCGGGACACGTCACGACCTACGAATACGACCTGCTGGACCAAGTAGCGCGGGCCAACGGCCCGGGCACGAACCTGATCCTTGCCCGAGACGCTCTTGGCCGCCTCCAATCGGAGAGTGTCGACGGTCGGACGATCACCTACGCCTATGACGAGTTGGGCCGCCGAACAGGCCGCACCACTCCCAGCGGCGCAACAAGCACTTGGACGTACGATGCGGCCGGCAACCGCACGCACATGGCGCTTTCGGGCCACAGCATCGATTTTGTCTACGATGACGCGGGTCACGAGCTTGGCCATCGCATCGGCGGGATGCTCGCCCTCAACCGTTCCTACGACCTCCTCGGGCGTCTGGCCACTCAGTCGGCAGAACTTCCGAGCGGTCGAGTCGTGCAGCACCGGGCATACACCTATGGCGTCGACGGCAGCCTGCTCAGCATCGACGACCAGGCGTCGGGAACACGCCACTTCGAACTGGACACGGCGGGCCGGGTACAAGTGGTCCGTGCGGCGGAATGGACCGAGACGTACACCTACGATGAGCTGGGCAACCAGACATCGGCATCGTGGCCGACCTCGCACCCGGGCCAGGATGCGACAGGGGAGCGCGGGTACGACGGCAATCGTATGACGCGGGCCGGTAACACCCGCTATGAGCACGACGTCCTCGGTCGCGTAACCCTGCGACAGAAGCAACGTATTTCCCGGAAGCCGGATACCTGGCGATATGAATGGGACGCGGAGGACCGCCTCGTCCAAGCCATCACTCCCGACGGCGCTCGATGGCGTTACACCTACGATCCGCTGGGCCGTCGCACAGCCAAGTTCCGCCTCTCCGCGGACGGTGAAACGGCTGTCGAACGAGTCGAATTCACCTGGGACGGCACAACGCTGTGCGAGCAGACCACGATCTCCCAGGGCGACGTTGATCAGGTGACACTGACCTGGGACCACCAGGGTCTTCGGCCTGTAGCCCAGACAGAGCGAATCACAGCGGCGGATGCGCCACAAGAGGAGATCGCCTCCCGTTTCTTCGCCATTGTCAGCGATCTGGTCGGTACTCCCAGCGAACTGATTGACGAAGACGGAACCGTAGCTTGGCGTACTCGGAGTACTCTGTGGGGAAAGACAGCCTGGGCGGCGGACAGCACGGCATACACGCCATTGCGCTTCCCGGGCCAGTACTACGATCCTGAGACCGAGCTCCACTACAATTGCTATCGCCAATACGATCCGGAAACCGCCCGCTACCTCACCGCGGATCCCCTTGGACTGGCGCCCTCCCCGAATCCCTACGGATACGTCAAGAATCCCCATATCTGGTCCGATCCCTTCGGGCTGGCGCCAGAAGAATGCGCCGAGGCAGAGCACCTCTTCCGGGGGACCACTCGGGGATTCGATGCGAGCAGTGGAAACCAAGATGTTGGATTCACCCCTACATCGACAGATCCCGGAGTAGCAACGACGTTCGCCAGGCACTCGGAGCAGTACGGTGAAGCTGTGGTGCAGGTCATCCCTCGAAGTGCACTCGAAGGAGTGCCGCTGGCGCGCGGCTACATAGCCGCGGAAGCCGAGGTCGGCGTCGGCCTACCGGCGTCGGAACTGGCCCGGAGAGCCAGCGTCGAGCTGCCGGTGGACACCGCCCGGGGGATTCTCTCCGAGATGGGAGTCCAGGTACCCAAGGTGAATTCATACGGTGGAATCAGTGATGCTCTGGAGTGGGACGTGCCAAAGCTCTCACCCGAGCAAATAAAGAATTTCGTCGCGGAGGCATACAAACATGGATGACAGTGAAGTGGGTAAGCTTCAGATTCACTCGGTGGAAGAAGCAGATGCCCGATCCGCAATCTGTGTCGTCCGTTGCGTGGGTGGGGTCGTTCGGCCAGGCCAGCGATTCGGTGAAGATCCTTCCACCAGCTTGACAGGGGAGGCGCCGGGGCAACTGGTGGAGGTCGACTGGATCGAGCGGTATCAGCGCAGGGTAGAATTCGTCGATCCGCCCAACAGTGCCAAGGTTCGTCTGTGTGGGAATGCGGTCTCCCTTCTGGAGAAGGGAATGACCATCGTCAGCCAAGAAAAGTAGCGGAGCTGCCTCGCCCCCCGGCTCTTCGCCGCCGACGTCCCGGTGACCACCACGCTGTCGTCGTAGACGTGCCGGGGTGGCGTAGCGGGCGGCCTGTCGGCGATGCCCGCGGTGCGTTCCCGGCCGGAGGCAGACAGGCTCCCGTCGACAACGAAGACGGCCAGGGAGAGTGAAGGGTTTCCGGCGTGTTCCATGAGATCGCGGATGTCGAGCAGGAGCGGCTGTACCAGTTCGACCCCGAATCCGAGTTCCGCGGCTGGGCCTGGTGGGATCTGACGCGAGCGGGGGACCGCGAGGCCCGTGTGCGGGTCGATTCCTGGGGTGAGTCCTTCTTCGCCTGCGACGAGTCGCGCTGGCCGGCATACACCTGTGGCGCCGACGAGGTGCGGGGACCGAACCTCGCGCGCGCCGGTGACCGGGTGTCGGCCGTCCCCGCGCAGTGATCTGTTCGCCACCCTGTCAGTGCCGACCCTGACGGGGGGCCCGGCGGGCGGTAGCGGAACGTACGGGTGCGACCGGTGCAACAGTGGGACTAGTGGGACTAGTGGGATGCGGGGCGAGAGCCATGGGTGAGGTCGAGGAAGAGCAGGGGGCCGGGCACGGGCCGCTGGCCGGGTTCACCGTGGGCGTGACGGCCGCGCGCCGCGCCGACGAGTTGGGTGCGCTGCTCCGGCGGCGCGGCGCGCAGGTCGTGCACGCGCCCGCGCTGCGGACCGTCCCGCTCGCCGATGACAGTGAACTCCGCGCCGCCACCGGGGAGATCGTCGACCGGGCGCCCGATGTCGTGGTCGCCACCACCGCGATCGGCTTCCGCGGATGGGTGGAGGCGGCCGAGGGCTGGGGGCTGGGCGAGGCGCTGCTGGAGCGGCTGCGCGGGGCCGAGCTGCTGGCGCGCGGGCCCAAGGTCAAGGGGGCGGTCCGGGCCGCCGGGCTGACCGAGGAATGGTCGCCGTCCTCGGAGTCGATGGCCGAGGTGCTCGACCGGCTGCTGGAGCAGGGCGTGGCGGGGCGCCGGGTCGCCGTCCAGCTGCACGGGGAGCCGCTGGCCGGCTTCGTGGAGGCGCTGCGCGCCGGGGGAGCGGAGGTCGTGCCCGTACCGGTGTACCGGTGGCTGCCGCCGGCCGATCTCGGCCCGCTGGACCGGCTGCTGGAGGCCACCGTCGCGCGCGGCGTCGACGCGCTCACCTTCACCAGCGCGCCGGCCGCCGCGTCCCTGCTGTCCCGGGCCGGGGAGCGGGGGCTGCTGGACGGCCTGCTCGCCGCGCTCGGCCATGACGTGCTGGTCGCCTGCGTCGGGCCCGTCACCGCCGCGCCGTTGCGGGCGCACGGGGTGGAGACGGTGCAGCCGGAGCGGTTCCGGCTGGGCCCGCTGGTGCAGACGCTGTGCCAGGAACTGCCCGGTCGGGCCCACGTGTTGCCGGTCGCCGGGCACCGGATGGAGATCCGCGGGCACGCGGCCCTGGTGGACGGCGAGCTGCGACCGGTGCCACCGGCCCAGATGGCACTGCTGCGCGCGCTGGCCCGGCGGCCCGGGTGGGTGGTCACCCGCGCCGACCTGCTGCGCGCACTGCCGGGCGCGGGCCAGGACGAGCACGCGGTGGAGACCGCCATGACCCGCCTGCGCACCGCCCTCGGCACCCCGCAGCTGATCCAGACGGTGGTCAAACGGGGCTACCGGCTCACCCTGGACCCGGACCCGGCCACCGAGGACGAGCACGAGCACGCCCCGCCGTCCTCCTGATCCCACCCCACCCCGGCACGGCCCCCCGGGGCGCTCACCGCCGCCGCCCGCGACACAGGCGCCCGCGCCCCTCGTCCGGACGCGCGGCCGCATACGCACGCGTCCACGCGCCGAAGTCCACCCGTGGCCGGTCGCAGGGGTTCCGGCCGCGGAAGCGGGCGGGCACTGTGGGAGGGAGTGGTTTCCCGGCCCCACGTGGTGACGAGGCGGTGACAGGCGCATGGCAAACAGTGCGGGCGACGCGCACCCCCACGGACCGCGGTTCGACGCCGGGCGGCTCTGCCTGGATCTCCTCGCCACCACCCATCCCGCGGAACGGCTGGACTCCCTCGCGCCGCTGCGCGCCTGGATCACCGGGTCCGGGCTGGTCCCGCCGGGTACCGCCCTCGGCCACGCCGACCCCTCCTGGCCCGCCGCCTTCCGCGAACTGCGCGGCCACGTCGAGGTGTTGGTGCGCGCGTGCCTGGACGGACAGCCCCGGCAGGACACCGGGCGCCACGACCTCGCGCTCGCCCGCCTCAACGCCGCCGCCCGCGCCGCCCCGCCCGCGCCCCGCGCCGTACCGGGTCCGGACGGCACCCTCGTCCGGGCGCCGGCCGGGCCGCCCGCGTGCACGGCCCTGCTCGCGGCCGTCGCCCGGGACGCCGTGGACCTGCTCACCGACCCCGCCGCCCGGGCCGCCCTGCGCCGGTGCGCGGGCGACCACTGCCCGCTCGTGTACCTGGACACCTCCCGGGGCCGCCGAAGGCGCTGGTGCTCCAGCGAGGTCTGCGGCAACCGTGAACGGGTGGCCAGGCACCGCCGCCGCGCCGCACTCGCCCGCCCCTGACGCAACGTCAACTCCCGGCCGTACCGGAGGAAAGGCCGTATCGAGGAAAGGCCGTACCGGAGGAAAGGCCGTATCGAGGAAAGGTCGTACCGGAGGGCAGGAATGTGCCCTCATGCCCCCCTCGTCCCACCCGCCCCCGGAAAACCGCCCCCACCCCTTGAACGCCCCGCGCCCCCCGCCCGTACCCGTCGGCGAGCGACCGACTGGGGGAAGCCCCGGACACCGGAGGTGGGCGTGCGCAAGGATGCGGCCGTGGCCAATGACCGTGGATCGAGGGCCCGACATCGCATGTCCTCCCAGCCCTCGGGCCCCGACGAGGAGCTGATGCGCGCGCTGTACCGGGAGCACGCCGGACCCCTGCTCGCCTACGTCCTGCGGCTGGTCGCCGGAGACCGGCAGCGTGCCGAGGACGTGGTGCAGGAGACGCTCATCCGGGCCTGGAAGAACGCCGGCCGGCTCAATCGGGCCACCGGTTCGGTACGCCCCTGGCTGGTGACGGTCGCCCGGCGCATCGTCATCGACGCCCACCGCAGCCGGCAGGCCCGGCCGCAGGAGGTCGATCCGTCGCCGCTGGAGGTCATCCCCGCGGAGGACGAGATCGACAAGGCGCTGTGGCTGATGACGCTGTCGGACGCGCTCGACGACCTGACCCCGGCCCACCGGGAGGTTCTCGTCGAGACGTACTTCAAAGGGCGTACCGTCAATGAGGCGGCCGAGACGCTGGGCATACCCAGCGGCACCGTCCGTTCCCGGGTGTTCTACGCCCTGCGGTCGATGAAGCTGGCGCTGGAGGAGCGGGGGGTGACGGCGTGATGGGCGGCGGGTACGGGGGACGTCAGGGATACGGCACGGGCGGCTCGGGTAGGTCAGGGCCCATGCAGGGATCACCGGCCCCGAACGAGCACGAGACCGTCGGCGCCTACGCCCTCGGCATCCTCGACGACGCGGAGGCCACCGCGTTCGAGGCGCACCTCGCCGCCTGCGAGTGGTGCGCGCAGCAGCTCGACGAACTGGCCGGGATGGAACCGATGCTGGCCGCGCTCGCCGACCTGCCGGGCGCCGGCACCCCCGCGATCGGCGAGTCCCTGTCGGCCCGCCCCGCCCCGCGGCTCGCGGAGAAGCTGGTCGACGAGGTCGGTGAGCGGCGCGCCCGCAAGCGCCGGCGGACCCTGTGGCTGGTGGCGGCCGCCGCGGCGCTGATCATCGGCGGCCCGCTGACGGTGTACGCGGCCGGCGGCACGGACGGCGGCGGCAGCGCAGCGGTGGCCGCGGCCCCGGCCAAGGCCGCGTTCCAGTCGATGTCCGACAAGGTCTCGGCGACCGACCCGGGCTCCCGCATCACCGCGATCGTCGCCCTGGCGAAGAAGGACTGGGGCACCGACGCCGTGCTCCAGCTGAAGAACGTGACCGGCCCCGAGCGGTGCTCGCTGATCGCCGTCGGCAAGAACGGCGAGCGCGAGACGGTCACCTCCTGGTCCGTCCCGAACTGGGGCTACGGCCGCCCGGACGCCACCACCGAGGAGGCGAAGGAGCCCCTGTACGTGCGCGGCGGTGCCGCCTTCGCACCCGACCAGATCGACCACTTCGAGGTCATGACCTTCGACGGGAAGAAGCTCGTCCAGGTCGAGGCCTGAGCGCCGCCCGGAACCGTGGCCGGACCCGCCGGGGTCCGGCTTCCGCCACCGGCCCCCTTTCGCGTACGGTTGACGGCTGCCCAGCACGTCAGAAGGGGGCCCGGTGGCCGCTCAGGCTCAGCAGGATTCCGCGGTCGGATCGGTTCACGACGCGGCGGACGGTGTGTCGCACGGAGTGCCGCGGGACGCGGCGCACGACCCGGCGCACGGCGTGTCGCACGGCGCGGCGCCGGACCCGGCGCCCGACCCGGCGCCCGACACCGCGCCCGACTCGGTGCGGGACGGAGAGATCAGCAGGGAACAGGACCACCTGGACCGGGTGTACCGGCGCCTCGAAGTGAAGATCCACGAGGCCGAGTTCCTGATGCGGGACGCCGCCCAGCGCGGCCAGGTCGGCACGCCCGGCGCGCTGGCCGAGCGCGACGCGCAGGTCTTCCGCGCGGGCATCCACCTCAACCGGCTGAACAACGAGTTCGAGGACTTCCTCTTCGGCCGCATCGACCTGCTGCGGGGCAAGGACGGCAAGAAGGGGCCCGACGGGGCGTACACCGCCGTCGAGCCGGCCGAGGGCGCGGTGCGCCCGGACCACACCGCCGACATCGCCGAGACCCTGCACATCGGCCGTATCGGCGTCCTCGACGAGGAGTACGCCCCGCTGGTCATCGACTGGCGGGCGCCGGCCGCGGCCCCGTTCTACCGCTCCACCCCGGTCGACCCCGGCCGGGTGGTGCGCCGCCGGGTCATCCGGTCCAAGGGGCGGCGCGTGCTCGGCGTCGAGGACGACCTGATGCGCCCCGAGCTGACGGCCTTCCTGGACGGCCGCGAGCTGCCCGCCGTCGGCGACGGCGCGCTGATGGCCGCGCTCGGCCGGGCCCGCAGCCACAGCATGCGGGACATCGTCGCCTCCATCCAGGCCGAGCAGGACCTCGTCATCCGCGCTCCCGCCGCCTCGGTGACGTACGTCGAGGGCGGCCCGGGCACGGGCAAGACGGCGGTGGCCCTGCACCGGGCCGCCTACCTGCTCTACCAGGACCGCCGCCGCTACTCGGGCGGCATCCTGATCGTCTCGCCGACCCCGCTCCTGGTGGCGTACACCGAGGGCGTGCTGCCCTCGCTCGGCGAGGAGGGCCAGGTCGCGATCCGGGCGATCGGCTCGCTGGTCGACGGCGCGGAGGCCACCCTGTACGACGCGCCGTCCGTGGCGCGGGCCAAGGGCTCGTACCGGATGCTGAAGGTGCTGCGGAAGGCGGCGCGCGGCGCGCTGGAGCTGGGCGCGGGCGCCGGCGTGAGTACGGGTTCGGGCGCGGGCGTGCGCACCGGTTCGGGCGCGGGCGCCGCCCCGGCCGGGCAGCTCGCCCTCGACGACGACCCCGACACCCAGGCCCAGGCCCCGACTCAGGCCCACGCCCCGGCCCACGCCCAGGCCCACGCCCGTGCCGAAGCCCCCGCAGGGCCGCCGACCCGGCTGCGCGTGGTCGCCTTCGGGCGCCGCCTGGAGCTGGAGGCCGCCGAGCTGGACCGCGTCCGGCACACCGCGCTCGGCGGCACCGCGCCCGTCAACCTGCTGCGCCCGCGCGCCCGCCGGCTGCTCCTGGACGCCCTGTGGCAGAAGTCCGGCGCGGCCGGCCGGCACACCGACCCGGAGCTGGCCGCCGAGCTGCGCTCCTCCTTCGACGACGACGTGACGGGCGAGGACGCCTTCGTCGCCTTCCTGGACGCCTGGTGGCCCGAGCTGACCCCGCGCGCCGTGCTGGCCGCCATGGCCGACGAACGGCGCCTGGGCCGCTGGGCGCGCCGGGTGCTCAATCCGGGCGAGGTGCGCAAGGTCGCCCGCTCGCTGCGGCGGGACGGCCACTCCGTGCACGACATCGCCATGCTCGACGAACTCCAGGCGGTCCTGGGCACCCCGGCCCGGCCGCGCAAGAAGCGCGAGCTGGACCCGCTGGACCAGCTCACCGGCCTGGAGGAGCTGATGCCGGTGCGCGAGGAGTCGCAGCGCGAGCGTGCCGAGCGGCTGGCCCAGGAGCGCACCGAGTACGCCCACGTCATCGTCGACGAGGCGCAGGACCTGACCCCGTTGCAGTGGCGGATGGTGGGCCGCCGCGGCCGGCACGCCACCTGGACGGTGGTGGGCGACCCGGCGCAGTCCTCCTGGTCCGACCCGGACGAGGCCGCCGAGGCCCGCGACGAGGCCCTGGGCACCCGCCCGCGCCGCCGTTTCGAGCTGACGGTGAACTACCGCAACCCGGCCGAGATCGCCGAGCTGGCCGCCAGGGTGCTCGCCCTGGCCATGCCCGGCTCCCGCTCGCCCGCCGCGGTCCGCTCCACGGGCGTGCGGCCGCGCTTCGCGGTCGTCCGGGACTCCCTGGGCGCCACCGTGCGCGCGGAGGCCGAACGGCTGCTGGAGCAGGTCGACGGCACGGTGGGCGTGGTCGTCGCCATGAACCGGCGCGCCGAGGCCCGGCGCTGGCTGGCCGGCCTCGGCGACCGCGTGGTGGCGCTGGGCAGTCTGGAGGCCAAGGGCCTGGAGTACGACGCGACGCTCGTCGTCTCGCCGGCGGAGATCGCCGACGAGTCCCCGGCCGGCCTGCGCGTGCTCTACGTCGCCCTGACCCGGGCCACCCAGCAGCTCACGGTGGTCTCCGGGGAGCGGGACGAGCCGGACGCGGCCGGGGTGCCGGACCTGCTGCGGGACTGACGGGACCGACGGGACTGACGGGGCTGACGGGGCTGACGGGGCTGACCGGGGCACGCGATCGCGCTGCGGACCAGGGGGCCGGGGGGGGCGGGTCGTGGTGCCCGGCAGTGGGGTGGCTCCCCGGGTGGGCCGGGGGGTGGCTCCCGGGGTGGCGGAAAAGGAATCCTGTCAGGGGAATGGCCTCACCGGATCTGTTTGTTAGCCTGGGTGTGGCACCGGCCCGATCCAAGCCCCCGGGCCCAACCTTCGTCGCTACGAGCGACCACTTGCCGCGAGGCGAGCATGGCGGGTCGGTGTCACAAGCCTCGAAGAGGCCCACGTCACGTTCGATGTGACGTGGGCCTCTTTTGTTGCGCGGACTTGCCCGAACATCTATCGCGACGACGTGAGTTCTCGTATGGTGGAAGTCACTTTCCGAAATCGGCACCGCTTGAGGCGTCGCCCGGGGAACACGAAGTCCGCAACCCGGGCCGACTACCACGTACTCAGGGGTAGGTGCGACGATCGGACGGCACAACTTCGCGACACGGTGAAAGCAGAGGAAGTCGGCCATGGCAACGGCGCCCAGCGTCTCCTACTCGATGACCATCCGGCTGGAGGTGCCCGCGAGCGGAACGGCCGTCTCGCAGCTCACCACCGCCGTGGAGTCCTCCGGAGGCTCGGTGACCGGCCTCGACGTCACCGCGTCCGGGCACGAGAAGCTCCGGATCGACGTCACCATCGCGGCCAGCTCCACCGCGCACGCCGACGAGATCGTGGAGCAGCTGCGCGGCATCGAGGGCGTCACGCTCGGCAAGGTCTCCGACCGTACGTTCCTGATGCACCTCGGCGGCAAGATCGAGATGCAGTCCAAGCACCCCATCCGCAACCGTGACGACCTCTCCATGGTCTACACGCCGGGTGTGGCCCGGGTCTGCATGGCGATCGCCGAGAACCCCGAGGACGCCCGCCGGCTGACCATCAAGCGCAACTCCGTTGCGGTCGTGACGGACGGCTCGGCGGTGCTGGGCCTGGGCAACATCGGCCCCAAGGCCGCGCTGCCCGTCATGGAGGGCAAGGCGGCCCTGTTCAAGCGGTTCGCCGGCATCGACGCCTGGCCGCTGTGCCTGGACACCCAGGACACCGACGCGATCGTGGAGATCGTCAAGGCGATCGCCCCCGGGTTCGCCGGCATCAACCTGGAGGACATCTCCGCGCCGCGCTGCTTCGAGATCGAGGCCCGGCTGCGCGAGGCCCTGGACATCCCGGTCTTCCACGACGACCAGCACGGCACCGCGATCGTCGTACTGGCCGCCCTCACCAACGCCCTGCGCGTGGTGGACAAGCCGATCGAGAACGTCCGGGTGGTGATGTCCGGCGCCGGCGCGGCCGGCACCGCCATCCTCAAGCTGCTGCTCGCCGCGGGCGTCAAGAACGCCGTCGTGGCCGACATCCACGGTGTCGTACACGCCGGCCGTGAGGACCTGGTGGACGCCGCCCCCGAGTCGGCGCTGCGCTGGATCGCCGACAACACCAACCCGGAGAACCTCACGGGCACCCTCAAGGAGGCCGTGCGCGGCGCGGACGTCTTCATCGGCGTCTCGGCGCCCAACGTCCTCGACGGCGACGACGTGGCCACCATGGCGGACGGCGCCATCGTGTTCGCGCTCGCGAACCCCGACCCCGAGGTCGACCCGGCGATCGCCCGCCAGACGGCGGAGGTCGTGGCCACCGGCCGCTCCGACTTCCCCAACCAGATCAACAACGTGCTGGTCTTCCCGGGTGTCTTCCGCGGCCTGCTGGACGCCCAGTCCCGCACCGTCAACACCGAGATGATGCTGGCCGCCGCCCAGGCCCTGGCCGACGTGGTCACCGAGGGCGAGCTGAACCGGAACTACATCATCCCCAGCGTCTTCAACGACAAGGTCGCCGGAGCCGTCGCCGGGGCCGTCCGGGACGCCGCCAAGGCGGCCGGCGTGACCGCGGTGACCAGCACCACCGCAAGCGTCTGAGAGCCGGACAGGACGGGCAAAACGGTCGGAACGGGCGTTCGGGGGCGACGGCCCCCGGCGTGACGATCGCCACGACGCGCCGGGACCCGGCGCGTCGCGGCGGGACGCTGTCAGTGGCGCGCCCTATCGTGGCTCGCCAGGCGTCGGCCGTCTTTTCGTGTGACTCCCAAGGGTGTTCTCACGACTCCTACGGGTGCCGGATTGGCTTTCCCGCCGCAGGTGGGGGCAGGATGCCTCCCTGGGCGCGAGGGTCTGACGAGGGACCCGGCTCCGGGGACCCCCGAGGACCCTGGCAGCATCGGCTTGGCTGGCCCAACATGCGGCTTCGCCGCGTGGCACGCCTCAACGGCAAGAAGAACACGGGAGTAACAACATGAACCGCAGTGAGCTGGTGGCCGCGCTGGCCGACCGCGCCGAGGTGACCCGCAAGGACGCCGACGCCGTGCTGGCCGCGTTCGCCGACGTCGTCGGCGACATCGTCTCCAAGGGGGACGAGAAGGTCACCATCCCTGGCTTCCTGACCTTCGAGCGCACCCACCGTGCCGCTCGCACCGCCCGCAACCCGCAGACCGGCGAGCCGATCCAGATCCCGGCCGGCTACAGCGTGAAGGTCTCCGCGGGCAGCAAGCTCAAGGAAGCCGCCAAGGGCAAGTGACCTTGCCGCCCGTACGCCACGGGACGGCGTACGGGGCCCGGTAGGGCCGACAAACGTCCATGGGGCGGCCCCCTTTCCGGGGGCCGCCCCATCGTCGTGAACCGCGGACGGCCCGGTGCCCGGGCCGCCGGCCGGTCCAGCCCGGCGCCTGACCCGGCAGCCGGTCCAGCCCGGCGCCTGGCCCGGCAGCCGGTTCAGCCCAGCGCCTGGCCCGGCAGCTCGACCTTCGCGCCCAGCTCGACCAGCTTGTCCATGAAGTTCTCGTAGCCGCGGTTGATCAGGTCGATGCCGTGGACGCGGGAGGTGCCCTGGGCCGCGAGGGCGGCGATCAGGTACGAGAAGCCGCCGCGCAGGTCGGGGATGACCAGATCGGCGCCCTGCAGCCGGGTCGGCCCGGACACCACCGCGGAGTGCAGGAAGTTGCGCTGGCCGAAGCGGCAGTCGGAGCCGCCCAGGCACTCGCGGTAGAGCTGGATGTGCGCGCCCATCTGGTTCAGCGCTGAGGTGAAGCCGAGGCGGGACTCGTAGACCGTCTCGTGGATGATCGACAGGCCGGTCGCCTGGGTGAGCGCGACCACCAGCGGCTGCTGCCAGTCGGTCTGGAAGCCGGGGTGCACGTCCGTCTCCAGCGCGATGGACTTCAGCTGCCCGCCCGGGTGCCAGAAGCGGATGCCCTCGTCGTCGATCTCGAAGGCCCCGCCCACCTTCCGGTAGGTGTTCAGGAACGTCATCATCGACCGCTGCTGCGCGCCGCGCACGTAGATGTCGCCCTCGGTCGCCAGCGCCGCCGACGCCCAGGACGCCGCCTCCAGGCGGTCCGACAGGGCGCGGTGGGTGTAGCCGCCGAGCTTGTCCACACCGGTGATCCGGATGGTCCGGTCGGTGTCCATCGCGATGATCGCGCCCATCTTCTGCAGAACGCAGATGAGGTCCTCGATCTCCGGCTCGACGGCCGCGTTGGACAGCTCCGTGACGCCCTCGGCGAGCACCGCCGTCAGCAGCACCTGCTCGGTCGTGCCGACCGACGGGTACGGCAGCCGGATCTTGGTGCCGCGCAGCCGCTGCGGCGCCTCCAGGTACTGGCCGTCCGCCCGCTTCTCGATCGTCGCGCCGAACTGCCGCAGCACGTCGAAGTGGAAGTCGATGGGCCGGCCGCCGATGTCGCAGCCGCCGAGACCCGGGATGAACGCGTGGCCCAGCCGGTGCAGCAGCGGACCGCAGAACAGGATCGGGATGCGGCTGGAGCCCGCGTGGGCATCGATGTCAGCCACGTTGGCGCTCTCCACCCGGGTCGGGTCGAGCACCAGCTCGCCGGGCTCCTCGCCGGGACGGACCGTCACCCCGTGCAGCTGCAGCAGCCCGCGCACGACCCGCACGTCCCGGATGTCCGGGACGTTGCGCAGCCGGCTCGGCGCACTGCCCAGCAGCGCGGCGACCATGGCCTTCGGCACGAGGTTCTTCGCACCGCGGACCCGGATCTCGCCCTCCAGCGGGGTTCCGCCGTGGACAAGCAGTACGTCATCAGCGCCGTTGACGGTCATGTATCTCGTTCCGATGAGTTGGACAGGGGGGCGGCCGGTCACTTCGGGGAGGCCGAGAGAGACAGAGTAATCGCGGCGGCGCCCGCTTTTGTAAGCCTGTGCGTCGCCCGGCAGGTCAGGGCTGTGTCACAACACGAACCGTGGGGTGGCGGGCACGAGCGGTCACCGCGCCGCCGTGCGCCCCTGCTGCTGCGGGTCGGCGCGCGCGGCCTCACTCCCGTAGCGGATTGGCCCCCCACGCCCGGGGAAGATGCGGGATCATGTCTGGCATGACCGAGGTGTCCTCGCTCACAGGACGGCTGCTCGTGGCGACGCCCGCCCTGGCGGACCCGAACTTCGACCGTGCGGTGGTGCTTCTTCTCGACCACGACGAGGAGGGCTCCCTCGGTGTCGTCCTCAACCGCCCCACCCCCGTGGACGTGGGCGACATCCTGGAGGGCTGGGCCGGCCTCGCCGGGGAGCCCGGCGTCGTCTTCCAGGGCGGCCCGGTCTCGCTGGACTCGGCCCTCGGGGTCGCCGTCATCCCCGGCGGCGGCCCGGGCGAGCGCGCCCCGCTGGGCTGGCGCCGGGTGCACGGCGCCATCGGTCTCGTCGACCTGGAGGCCCCGCCCGAGCTGCTGGCCGCCGCCCTCGGCTCGCTGCGGATCTTCGCCGGGTACGCCGGCTGGGGACCGGGCCAGCTGGAGGACGAGCTGGCCGAGGGCGCGTGGTACGTCGTCGAGTCGGAACCCGGCGACGTGTCCTGCCCGTCACCCGAGCGGCTGTGGCGCGAGGTGCTGCGCCGCCAGCGCAGCGAACTGGCCATGGTCGCCACCTACCCGGACGACCCGTCGCTCAACTGACCCGGGCGCGTTTCAGTACCCTTGCGGTATGAGCACTCAGGAGCCCGAGCGCGGGACTGGTACGGGGACCCTCGTAGAGCCGACACCGCAGGTGTCCCACGGAGACGGCGACCACGAGCGCTTCGCCCACTACGTCCAGAAGGACAAGATCATGGCGAGCGCCCTGGACGGCACGCCCGTCGTGGCGCTGTGCGGCAAGGTGTGGGTGCCGGGCCGCGACCCGAAGAAGTACCCCGTGTGCCCGCTGTGCAAGGAGATCTACGAGTCCATGAACGGCGGCGGCGAGGGCGGCGACGACAAGAAGTAGCCGGGAGGCGGCCACCACCCGCCCGGCTCCGGACCTCCGCGAGGCCCCTGGACGAGCGTGCACCGACACGCTCGCGGGGGCCTTCGCCGTTCCCGGCGGGCTCGTGGGGTCCTTGCCCTTCGCCGTTCCCGGCGGCTCGTGGGGGCCTCGGCCTTCGCCGTTCCCGTACGTACGCCCTTCGCCGGTGCCCCGGGCGTCCCCGGCGTCCTGGGCGACCCGGCCGGCCCGGGTCCATGTGCACCATGTGCAACGCCCGTTGCGCCGCGTCGCGTCCGCCGATACGCATGGGCCTGCGGTCCCGCTGCCGGGGCCGCTCCCTCGGACCCGTGAAGGCTGAAGGCTGACATGAACGACGTGATCCCGGCGCCGCGCGCCGTCGAGGGCCCGCTGTCCGGCGTGTTCCGGCTCGGTCCGGACACCGCCCTGTGGGCCGCCCCCGGCACCGGCGCCACGGAGCGCTGGCTGCGCACCACGCTCGGCGCCGCCCTCGGCCTGCCCCTGCGGCCCGCCCGCGCGCAGGGCGGACCGGACTGCCTGCGCCTGGGCCTGGACGACACCTTGACGCCCGAGGCGTACCGCCTGACCGTCACCGACCGGGGCGCCGAGATCCGCGGCGGCGGCCCCGCCGGGGTCTTCTGGGGCGCCCAGACCCTGCGCCAGCTGCTCGGCCCGGACGCCTTCCGCCGCGCCCCCCTGCGCCCGGACGCCGTCCACGCGATCCCGGCCCAGGACATCGAGGACGCCCCCCGCTTCCGCTGGCGCGGCCTCATGCTCGACGTGGCCCGGCACTTCATGCCCAAGGACGGCGTACTGCGCTACCTGGACCTGATGGCCGCGCACAAACTCAACGTCCTGCACTTCCACCTGACGGACGACCAGGGCTGGCGGGTCGAGATCAAGCGGTACCCGAAGCTGACCGAGGTCGGCTCCTGGCGGGCGCGCACACGGCAGGGCCACCGGGCGTCCCCGCTGTGGGAGGAGAAGCCGCACGGCGGTTTCTACACCCAGGACGACATCCGGGAGATCGTCGCCTACGCCGCCGAGCGGCATATCGCCGTCGTGCCCGAGATCGACGTGCCCGGGCACTCGCAGGCCGCCATCGCCGCGTATCCGGAACTCGGCAACACCGACGTCATCGACACCACCGCCCTCACGGTCTGGGACGACTGGGGGATCACCGACAACGTACTCGCCCCCACTGACAACACCCTGCGCTTCTACGAACACGTCTTCGAGGAACTGCTCGGCCTGTTCCCGGCGGACGCCGTGCCGGCCACCGGCTTCTCGGAGTTCTTCCACATCGGCGGCGACGAGTGCCCCAGGACGCAGTGGCGCGCCTCGCCCGCCGCGCAGGCCCGCGTCCAGGAACTCGGACTGGCCGGCGAGGACGAGCTGCAGGCCTGGTTCACCGGGCACTTCGACACCTGGCTGGCCGCGCGCGGGCGCCGGCTCATCGGCTGGGACGAGATCCTGGAGGGCGGACTCGCCGAGGGCGCGGCCGTCTCGTCCTGGCGCGGGTACGCGGGCGGGATCGCCGCCGCGCGGGCCGGCCACGACGTCGTCATGTGCCCCGAGCAGCAGGTGTACTTGGACCACCGCCAGGACGCCGGCCCGGACGAGCCCGTACCGATCGGGTACGTGCGCACCCTGGAGGACGTCTACCGGTTCGAACCGGTTCCGCCCGCGCTGGAGGCGGACCGCGTCCGCCATGTGCTGGGCACCCAGGCCAATGTGTGGACCGAGGTGATGGAGAACCCCGCGCGCGTGGACTACCAGGCCTTCCCCAGGCTGGCCGCCTTCGCCGAGGTCGCCTGGAGCGCCCTGCCCGCCCCGCAGGAGCGGGACTTCACCGGCTTCGGGCAGCGCATGGACGCCCACTACCGGCGCCTGGACGCGCTCGGCGTCGGCTACCGCCCGCCCGCCGGACCGCACCCCTGGCAGCGGCGGCCCGGCGTCCTCGGCCGCCCGATCGAGGGGGCGCCGCCCGCCAGGTGAGCGGGTGCGGGCGGGCAGGTGGGCGGGGCGTCGGAGGGCAGGCGGGCGTCGGCGGGCAGGGCGCGGGCCGCTGGAACCGATACCGGAGAGAACCCGCACTGATACCGGAGAAAACCCGCAAGTATCAGCGAAGTCCGGTAATTCGCTCGCATCGGTGATGCCGTGCCAAATCGGGCCATGTCCCCGATGAGGTGGGCGAATGCCGCCGGGCGGACCCGTGTCCGCGAGCCCTGCGAAGATGTGCCAGAGTTGCCACGTCCGCCCTGTCAGGCCGTACCGTACGGCAGCACGGGTGGGACCAGTGGGGGCAGCGGGAAGGGGCAGCCGGTTTGACCACGCACGCACCGCAGGCGGCGCAGGCCGTCACGCTGCCCACGACGCTGGACGACGCCGTCGCGGCCCTGGCCGCCGTGCCCGCCGCCGTGCCCGTCGCGGGCGGCACCGACCTCATGGCCGCCGTCAACTCCGGGCAGCTCAGGCCCGCCGCGCTGGTCGGCCTCGGCCGGATCAGCGAGATCCGCGGCTGGCAGTACCAGGACGGGCACGCGCTGCTCGGCGCCGGCCTCACGCACGCGCGCATGGGCCGCCCCGACTTCGCCGCGCTGATCCCGGCGCTGGCCGCCGCCGCGCGCGCCGCGGGCCCGCCGCACATCCGCAACGCGGGCACCCTGGGCGGCAACATCGCCTCGGCCGCCCCCACCGGGGACGCGCTGCCGGTGCTGGCCGCCCTGGAGGCGACGCTGATCGTCGCGGGCCCGGGCGGCGCCCGCCGGGAGGTCCCGGTCTCGCACCTGCTGGCCGGCGTGGAGATGCTCCGCGCGGGCGAGCTGATCGGCTACGTGCGCGTGCCGCTGCTGCACGCGCCGCAGGTCTTCCTGAAGGCGACCGGCCGCACCGGCCCCGGCCGCGCCCTCGCCTCGGTGGCCCTCGTCCTGGACCCGGCCCGGCGCGGCGTGCGCTGCGCGGTGGGGGCCATCGCGCCGATGCCGCTGCGGCCCCTGGACGCCGAGCAGTGGGTGGGCCGGCTCATCGACTGGGACAACGGCCGGGCGATCGTCCCGGAGGCGCTGGACGCGTTCGGGGAGTACGTCGCCGCGGCCTGCATCCCCGACGCGGCTCCGGCCGAGGACGGCTCCGCGCAGCAGTTGCCGCCCGCCGTACTGCACCTGCGGCGCACCGTCGCCGCGCTGGCCCGACGAGCACTGGGGAGGGCGCTGTCGTGACCGACGACCAGCACGGACAGGGCGCGCCGGGCGGCGGCGGCCGCTGGGACCCGCTGCCGCAGGGCGACTACGACGACGGCGCGACCGCGTTCGTGAAGCTCCCCGAGGGCGGCATCGACGCGCTGCTGGCCGCCGACAGCCCGCTCGCCGCGCCCGGCCACGGCTACGTACCGCCGCAGATAACGGTCACGTCCGCCCCGGCCGAGGCCACCGACCCGGCGGCCACCGGCAGCTGGGCGGTGCCGGTCGCGCCCGCCGAGGGCGCGCGGTGGCCCGCGCCGGGCCCCGGCACGGCGCCGGGACAGGGCGACGGCGACCAGGACCCGGACGACCGGTTCACGTACCACCCGGAGGCCACCCAGCAGTGGACCTTCCAGGAGGCGCGGCAGGCCCACGACGACCAGGAGGGCCACGAGGACCACGGCGGTCACGAGACCCACGGCGGTCACGCGGGCCACGGCGGCTACGACACGCTGGGCGGCCAGGCCCCGGCCGCGTCCGGCCACGACGTCACCGGGCAGTGGTCGATCCCCGTCGCCGGGGGCGACCTGCCCGACGAGTCCGGCGAGTTCACCACGTCGTCGCTGGTGCAGCAGTGGGGCGGCACGCCGCCGGCCACCCTGCCCGGCGGCGCCCCCGCCCCGTGGGCGACGGAACCGGCCGGACAGCCCTGGGGCCGGCCCCCGCGTGCCCCCGCCCCGCAGGGGCACGGGTACGACACCGAGCCCGCGTACGGCTCCGAGCCCGGCGCGGACCCGCACCCCGCCCCGGACGAGCACGGCGCCGGGGACCCGGCGGCCGAGGCCGCGCCCGCGCACCCGGAGCACGGCGAGCACCACCCGGACCACGACCACGGCCGCGGTCACGACCACGACCCGTACGCCCAGGAGCCCCAGGGCCCCCGGGAGTCCGGGGCTCCCGAGCCGCACTCCGGGCCGGAGCCGCGCGAGATCCCGCCCCCGGCGGAGGAGCCCGCCCGGCCGGATGCCGTAGCGGAGTTCGAACCCGCGGCCGAGGCGGAGCCGGAGCCCGAGCCGGGCCCCGCGACCGCGGCCGCGCACGACGAGCCGGCCGAGCCGGCCGAAGGCGCCGGGGAACCGGTCCAAGAGCCCGCCCGGGAGCCCGTCCAGGAGGCCGCTGAGCCGCCCGCGGACCCGGCCCCGGCCGAGGACACCGCCCCCGCGCCCGAAGCCGCCGACGAGCCCGTCACGGCCGCCGCCCCCGAGCCGCCGGAACCCGCCGCCGCGCCCCCGCGCCAGGAAGCCGCGCTTCCGCGGGACGCGCACGCCCCCGAGGAAGCCGGCCCCGCGCAGGAGGACGCGCCCCCCGCGCCCCCGCAGGACGAACACCCGCTCGCCTCCTACGTGCTGAGCGTCAACGGCGTCGACCGGCCCGTCACGGACGCCTGGATCGGCGAGTCGCTGCTGTACGTGCTGCGCGAGCGGCTCGGACTCGCGGGCGCCAAGGACGGCTGCTCGCAGGGCGAGTGCGGCGCCTGCAACGTGCAGGTCGACGGCCGCCTCGTCGCCTCCTGCCTGGTGCCCGCGGTCACCGCGGCCGGCAGCGAGGTCCGTACCGTCGAGGGCCTGGCCGCCGACGGGCAGCCCTCCGACGTGCAGCGCGCGCTCGCGCGATGCGGCGCCGTGCAGTGCGGGTTCTGCGTGCCCGGCATGGCGATGACCCTGCACGACCTGCTGGAGGGCAACCCCGCGCCGACCGAGCTGGAGACCCGCCAGGCCCTGTGCGGCAACCTGTGCCGCTGCTCGGGCTACCGGGGCGTCCTGCGGGCGGTCGAGGAGGTCGTCGCCGAGCGCGCCGCCGACAGCGCCGCCGGGCACGCCCCGGCCGATCAGCCCGGCCCGCAGCCCGGCGCGCCGGGCGCACCCGGGCCGGACGCCGAGGAGCCGCGCATCCCGCACCAGGCGGGACCCGGCGGCGGCGGGATCCACCACTCGGCGTTCGCTGCGCCGGACCGGACCGAAGCACCGCATCGGCACGACACGTCCGATGCGCACGACCCCTATGGCCAGGACGGAGGCCAGGTGTGAGCAACGAAGCCGCCACCGCTGCCGCCACGGAGTCCGCGCCCGCGCCGGAGCCGGAGGCGCTGCCGCACGGTATCGGCTCCTCGCTGCCGCCCGCCGACGCCCGCGCCAAGACCGAGGGCACCTTCCCGTACGCCGCCGACCTGTGGGCCGAGGGCCTGCTGTGGGCGGCCGTGCTGCGCTCACCGCACCCGCACGCGCGCGTGGTGTCCATCGACACCACCCACGCGCGCGAGATGCCCGGCGTCCGCGCCGTCATCACCCACGAGGACGTCCCCGGCAGCCCCCGCCACGGCCGCGGCACGCCCGACCGCCCGGTGTTCGCCTCCGACGTCGTACGCCACCATGGCGAGCCCATCGCGGCCGTCGCCGCCGACCACCCGGACACCGCGCGGATGGCCGCCGCCGCCGTCATCGTCGAGTACGAGATGCTCGAACCGGTCACCGACCCCGAACACGCCTTCGAGGCCGAGCCGCTGCATCCCGACGGCAACCTGATCCGGCACATCCCGCTGCGCCACGGCGACCCGGAGGCGGCCGGCGAGGTCGTCGTCGAGGGCCTGTACCGCATCGGCCGCCAGGACCCGGCCCCCATCGGCGCCGAGGCCGGACTCGCCGTGCCCCGCCCCGACGGCGGCGTCGAGCTGTACGTGGCCTCCACCGACCCGCACGCCGACCGCGACGCCCTCGCCGCCTGCTACGGCCTGGCACCCGAGCGCGTGAAGATCGTCGTCACCGGGGTGCCGGGCGCCACGGCGGACCGCGAGGACCAGGGCTTCCAGCTCCCGCTGGGCCTGCTGGCGCTGCGCACCGGCTGCCCGGTGAAGCTGACGGCGACCCGCGAGGAGTCCTTCCTGGGCCACGCGCACCGCCACCCCACCCTGCTGCGCTACCGCCACCACGCCGACGCCGAGGGCCGGCTGGTCAAGGTGGAGGCGCAGATCCTGCTGGACGCGGGCGCCTACGCCGACACCTCCGGCGAGGCGCTGGCGGCGGCCGTGTCCTTCGCCTGTGGCCCCTACGTCGTCCCGAACGCCTTCATCGAGGGCTGGGCGGTGCGCACCAACAACCCGCCGTCCGGCCATGTGCGCGGCGAGGGCGCCCTCCAGGTCTGCGCCGCCTACGAGGCGCAGATGGACAAGCTCGCCAAGAAGCTCGGCGCCGACCCGGCCGAACTGCGCCTGCGCAACGCGATGGCGACCGGCGACGTACTGCCGACCGGCCAGACGGTGACCTGCCCGGCCCCCGTCGCCGAACTGCTCCAGGCCGTACGGGAGCACCCGCTGCCGGCGCTGCCCAAGGACACCCCCGAGGACGAGTGGCTGCTGCCCGGCGGCCCCGAGGGCGCGGGGGAACCGGGCGCCGTGCGCCGGGGCGTGGGCTACGGCCTGGGCATGGTGCACATGCTCGGCGCGGAGGGCACCGACGAGGTGTCCACGGCCACCGTCAAGGTCCACGACGGGGTCGCGACCGTGCTGTGCGCGGCGGTCGAGACCGGCCAGGGCTTCACCACCCTGGCCCGGCAGATCGTCCAGGAGACGCTGGGCGTCGACGAGGTGCACGTGGCCCCGGTCGACACCGACCAGCCGCCGGCGGGCGCGGGCTGCCGGGGCCGGCACACCTGGGTCTCGGGCGGCGCGGTGGAGCGGGCGGCGAAGATGGTCCGCACCCAGCTCCTGCAGCCCCTGGCCCACAAGTTCGGCATGTCCACCGAACTGCTGCAGATCACCGACGGCAAGATCACCTCCTACGACGGCGTGCTGTCGACCACGGTCACCGAGGCGATGGACGGCAAGGAGCTGTGGGCGACGGCGCAGTGCCGCCCCCACCCCACCGAGCCGCTGGACGAGGCCGGCCAGGGCGACGCCTTCGTGGGCCTGGCCTTCTGCGCGATCCGTGCCGTGGTGGACGTCGACATCGAGCTGGGCTCGGTACGCGTGGTCGAACTGGCGGTGGCCCAGGACGTCGGCCGCGTCCTGAACCCCGCGCAACTGGTCTCGCGCATCGAGGGCGGCGTCACCCAGGGCGTGGGCATCGCCCTGACGGAGAACCTGCGCACCCCGCGTGGCCTGGTCCGCCACCCCGACCTCACCGGGTACGCCCTGCCCACCTCCCTGGACGCGCCCGACATCCGGATCGTGAAACTGGTCGAGGAACGCGACGTGGTGGCGCCCTTCGGCGCGAAGGCGGTCAGCGCGGTCCCGGTGGTGACCTCCCCGGCGGCGATCGCCGCCGCGGTCCGGGCCGCCACCGGCCGCCCGGTCAACCGCCTGCCGATCCGCCCGCAGGCAGCGGTCGTCACCGCGCGGTAACTCCGCGGCCCCCGGGCGTTCTCCGCAGGCCACAGGCGTTGTCAGTGGTGCCGCGTACTGTTCTGGGCAGTGGGGACGACGGCTTCCGCCCGAGCGGGCGGCTGCCCCGACGCGCCCCGCCCGGGCGGCGGTCGGGCCCGGCCGGGCGGACGCCACCGCACGGGGACACAGGGCCACGGGGACACGGGGACACGGGGGAATCCATGAGCACGATGAGCACCGCGGTGATCACACCGCCCGGGACCGGCAGGACCGGCCGGACCGGACCTGACCCGTACGGCACGCCCGCCCCCGCCCGCCTCCCGCACGGCGGCCCCGGCCCGAGGGGCCCCCGCCGCCCACTGCCCCCGCCTCTGGAGGCGTTGTACCGCTTCGCCGCGGTGACGGAGGAACTGGCGGCCCTGCGCGCCCAGTTCACCCGCTACGCGGACCGCTACGGCCCGCGGGCGGTCACCGGGGCGTCCCGCAGACTCCTCGCGGCCTTCGAGGAGGGCGCGGACGGCGGGCTCCCGCCGTTCCGGGCGGCGGCCGCCCTGATCCGCCCCCTGTCCCTCGCCGCCGGCACCGGTCCGGGCCTCGCCCTGGAGATCCCCGCCCGGCTGCTGGACGCGGAGTTCGGCCCGGGGCGCGTGGCCCGCTTCGAGGACGTCGACTTCCCCGCCACGCTCACCCACGAGCCGACCCGCCGCTTCCTGCGCGAGACGGGCCTGCCCACGGACGGCACCCACCTGCGACTGGACACCGACGACACCGACACCCCTTTGCCCACCCTCGCCGAACACCACGCCGACGAGACCGCCCCCGCGCTCCCGGCCGAGGCCGCCCGCTGGATACGCCTGGGCCAAGTGACCGGGGGCGGCAGCCTGCTGCTCGACGGCACCACGGGCAGGGTCGGGCACTGGAGCGGCCCCGGCACCCCCGTGCACCCGCTCGGCACGGACGTCTCCACCCTGGCCGGCACCCTGTGGCTGCTGCACCGCGAGAGCGCGTCCGGCACGCGGCCGACGACCGAGGCGTACGACCGGCCGGCGATGACGATGATCCAGATCCTCGCGTCCGTCGACCCGACGGGAACCGCCCCCGGCACCCACTGGCACTACTGGACGCAGATGTTCCAGGCCGGGGCGGACGCCATGCTGTGAGGCACACCGCCCGCCCCGCGCCCGCACGCGGAGGCCGTGGCGGGAATTGAACCCGCGTAACTCGCTTTGCAGGATTGTCCGCGTTGATCAGCGCATGATTCATGCTCGTTCATTTCCGTCCATCCCCGTACAGCCCTTGCGCCGGCGGAGCCTGAGAGGATGCCTGTGAACGACCGCGTACGAGGATGAACGAGACGGAAACTGAGACGGCGCCCGGGGCCATGACCTGTGTGGAGACGCCCTTGCCCGAGTGCGCTTCGGTCGTGGGACCCTGGTAGCGAGCGCTGGAGTAACGGGGAGAGGAGCCGAGGTGTCGGAGGCCAGTCCACGCGGAACCTATCTGGTCATTGCGGAGGTTCTACGCAAAGCGATCACCGGGGATGAGCCCTTGCCCTCCGAAGCGGCTCTCATGCGTTCTCACGACGTCTCCCGCAACACCGTCCGGCGCGCCCTCAACATTCTCAAAGCCGAAGGGCTTGTCGAATCTGCTCCCGGCATCGGGTGGCGCCCGGCCCGGGGCGGTGACCGGCGAACCCTCGACGAATGCATGGCAGACCTGATCGCGGAAGACTCTTTGGAGGTGGGTGACGCGTACCCGTCTGAGACGAGACTGTGTGAGCGGTTCGGTGCGTCCCGAACGGCCGTGCGTCGGGTCCTTGCGCAGATGGAGGGGAACGGGTTGCTCGCCACTGTTCACGGCAAGGGGCGCACAGTGCGCGCTCTCCCGTCTTCTGCGGGACGGTCGTAGCCTTGGGCGGCATGGGACTTGCTGAGTGGGCGTACGAGCTTTCCGAAGCGATGCTTTCCGAGCCGCTGCCGCGCCGGTGGGTGCACTCTCTCGGGGTCGCCAAACGTGCTCGCTCGTTGAGTTCCATCCTGGGCGATGACGCGGAGCTACTGGAAGCCGCGGCCGTTCTGCATGACGTGGGATACTCGCCGGCTATCGCGGCCACCGGCTTCCACCCGCTGGACGGCGCAAGGTTCCTGAGAGGGGAGGGTGCCGACGAACGCGTTGTTCGTCTCGTAGCACACCATTCTTGTGCCTTACTGGAAGCCGAAGAGCGCGGTCTAAGGCGGCAACTTGAAAGCGAGTTCGATTTGGAACGCGCCGAGCTTGTTGATGCGCTGATCTACTGCGACATGACCACAACACCGGATGGTGTGCAGACAACAGCGACCGCGCGGCTGGACGAAATTGTGCAGCGATATGGACCGGATACGATCGTTGGGCGATTCATTCAGTGCGCGGCCTCTGAGATTCATGCTGCGGTGGGGCGCGTAGAAAAACGCCTGGTGCAGGAATCCACTAGCAGTCAGCCGATGTAAGGTTCTTTTCGCGAGTCGTCCAAGCCGTGCTGAATACGCAGCATCATGGATGGATGAATGCAAAACCCGCTGAGGTCCGCTGGATCAATCCAGCGGACCTCTTTTGATTCACTGCTTGTGCGCAGGGTGCCGCCGATAGGATGCGCGCGGAAACAAATCGAGAATTGTTGCCGGACCTCCCCGTCGTCGTAGGCAAGTACATGGTCAGGGTCAGTGTAGAGCC
This sequence comes from Streptomyces sp. NPDC047017, assembly GCF_040644175.1. Taxonomy (NCBI): domain Bacteria; kingdom Bacillati; phylum Actinomycetota; class Actinomycetes; order Kitasatosporales; family Streptomycetaceae; genus Streptomyces; species Streptomyces sp. NPDC047017. The sequence goes on from NZ_JBEYVW010000024.1 coordinate 104,343, forward strand.
CAACGATGTTGTCTACCTCCACGCGGATTCCGGTTTCCTCCAAGACCTCTCGTACGACTGTGCCACCGATGCGTTCACCGATATCGTGACCGCCACCGGGCAGTGCCCACAGATCGTTATCGGTTTTGTGGATTAGCAGGAGTCGCCCCGAGTCGTTCCGAACAACGGCTGTAACCGAAGGCACTACTGAGTTGGCCTTTGGAGCGCTAGGGTCGCGGAAATAGTCGATACGGCTCATCGTGACGCGCCTTCCCATTCGATTGGTGAGGAGATGGGTCGGGCTGACTCCCAGACCCTTTCAATGCTCTCGGCGTAAGCGTCGAAGAGTTCGCCACCCGGCACGCGTCGTAAGTGGAGTACGGGGGCCATATAGGCGCCGACGCCATATAGATGGCCGTTCGCCAACATCTCGTCATCTGCCCGGTATAGCGAGTTGTAGAGCGTCGTGCCGTGAAGGCGGAACTCAACGCCGGGAAGACCAAAAAGCGGCCCGTAGTTGATGAGGGCGTTCCTGATTTTGCTTGCCATGGCCGTGCCGATTCCCTCATCTTGCCCTCGTACAGTCACGGCTTGAGCGGCCGGGTCCCCCAGCATGAAGCGAATGGGTACTCCCTCAGCGGATTTCTCTTTCACGATCCGGTGGAACATTGCGTCTTCTGTGAGCCAGAAACCGGAGTAGACCACCACGTCGAACCGGTGCGCAGCCGTCGAGTAGAGATCCGTCCAGAGGGCCTGCGCCACGACGGAACGGTGAGGGTACAGCTTGACCAGCTCGGCGTTTCCCGTGGCTGTGACTTCCGCAGAGGTGCGCTCATCTGGCCAGAGGTACGACACCTCGCACTTCAGGAGCGAAGCTGTTGCGTACTGGAAGCGCCGGTATGGCTTGCGCTCGGGATCGTTGATCCAACGCTCAACTGTCTTCGAGGCGACTCCGAGTCTCGCGGCCACTTCATCGAGCGTCAGGCCTGCATCCACAATCGCGCCGCGCAGGCGTTCGTTTGCCACGCCATCAACCTCCTTCCCTCCCGGACGACTTGGTACGACTTCACGCTAGCTAAGACGTACCCAAGTCGTACAGGTGCGAAGTCGAGCGTCGCCGCCAGTCACGCCAATCTGTAGGCACATCGAGCGAGGGGGCTCGCAGAACCCCACCGGGCCGCTGGGCTTGACGGGGCGAACTTCCCTCTGCAAGATGAGGAACACGTAATACATGTTCCTCTGATCCTCACGGGCTAGCGGGGCCATGTAAGACGCGCTTGACCTGCATCAATGCACGGGGCGGGAACGCTGCAATCCCGCTAAAGGCCAGGTGGAACAGGGTTTCGGCCCGTACTGGCGAGGTGGCCCGGTGACCGCGAGCAACGGCCGGAGAGTGGGGACGCGATCCCCCTTGCAGTGCTTCACCCCTGTTGATCTCTCCGAAAGGACTCCCGATGCACCGACGAAGACCTTGCGGGCCGCCGGTATGGACTGGCCGGCGGCGCCCGTGCAGTACCCGGTCCACCTGGTCCGCAGCTTGAGCTGCGGCCGGCTGCCTCTCCTGCCCGTCCGCTCCGCGCGTTGCGTGAGGGCGTACGGGTGGGGGCGCGGGGAGCCGGAAGTTCCGGTGCTTCACCTTGGAGGGGGTTGCTCATGTGGGCGAGCGTGATTGCGGTGGTGGGGACTCTGCTGGGCTCCGTGACCATGTACGTGCTTCAGCAACGCGGTACGGATCGGACGGCGCTGCGGCGTGACCGTCTGGCGGCGGTGACCGCGTTGACGGTGGCGCTGGCCGACCACCGCCGCGCGATGTGGGTCCGGGAGGACCTGCGGTTGTCCGGTGCGGACGCTGCCGGCTACGAGGCGGCGCGGGCGGAGAGCCACGTGACGCGGAGCGCGATCACGGCTCCGCTGACCAGCCTGTCCATCCTCGCCCCGGGGCTGGCCCGGGTGGCGCAGGATGCGGCCACTGCCACCTACCGCCTGCGCGGCGTCGAGTCCGCGCAGGTCCTGGGGGAGGCCCGGGAGGCGGCCATCGCCGCGTGCGAGCGGCTGACCCGCGAAGCCTCCAAGACCTTCTGAACTGACCTGTTCGACTGCCCCCGTCCCGCCCTTCTGCTGCGGGGTCGTGATGGCGCCGGATCGAATCCGGCCCGGGGCACCAGCCGCCCCTCGCGCGGCCCGCCGCACCGCCCGTGTGCGGCCTCTCATCCACAACGGCGCGCGGCCCCCGGGGGGCATCCCGGGAGCCGCTGTCGGGCCGTTGCCACCTGCTAGGGAGAACACGACCCAATGACTCACATTACTGTTCAGGACGCTGTTACGGCGTTCGCTCCGTGGATGGAGCCGACGAACGCGGAGCTGGACGCGATCGAGGCAGAGATGCCCGTCGTGCTGGCGGACGTCGACCTGATCGACGCGCAGATCGTCACCCTGGACCGCACCCCGTCCGAGCTGGACGTGCAGCGCGTGCGCCGCGCCCGGCGGCGCCTGCTGGCCGCCCGCCGTGAGGTGGCCAACCGTGCCGCCGCCGTGATCCTGCCTGGGGGTGCCGCGTGAGCGCCACGGAACGCGACCTGGTCGCCGCGCACGCCGAGGTGAAGGCGGAGATCACGCGGACGGACAGCAAGACCGCACTCCTGCTGGCGTTCGTCGGCGCGGTGCTCGCCGGGAGCTGGTCGGTCGCCCACGGCCTCCCCCTCACGGCGCCGGCCGCGATCGTGGGCGGGCTGGGTCTGGCGGTGCTGGTCGCCGCGGCCGGTCTGCTGCTGCGCTCGGTGCGCCCGAACCTGCGCGGCCGGCACGGCTTCCCGCTGTGGGCCACGCTGGCCCCCGACCAGATCGGGCAGGCCGTCACCCGGGACCTGGCCGCCGACATCGCGGGCCTGTCCCGCCTGGCCGTCGCCAAGTTCACCTGCCTGCGCCGCGCCGTCGATCTCACCTTCGCCGGCGGCGCCCTGCTCATCCTCGCCGCACTGCTCACCCTCGGGGGTGCGGCATGACTCACAGCGCGCGCCTGACCAACAGCTTCATCGGTGAGTGGGACCTGTACGTCGTCACCGGCGGTGCGAGCTGGGAGTGGCCCGAGCACTCCTTCGAGCGGACCTGTCCGGTGCCCACCTTGCAGGAGCGGGCGGACGCCCTGGCCCTGCTGGGCTACGCGCTCCCGGACGGCGCCGAGTGGGAGTGGCAGGAGCTCCCCAGCGGTGTCATGGACCGTGTGGAGCTGCTGGCGTCGGTCGATGTCCGGCCGCTGGGCGGTGCGGCATGAGGGCCAAGACCGTACTGCCCGCCGTGGCGATGACGGCAGTGTCGATGGTGCTCACGCTGGCCGTGGTCGTGATGTGGCTCGGTCCGGCCGTGTCCTGGCCGGTCGCGCTGATCGTCGGTCTCGGGATCGACGGGGGATGGCTGGCCACCCTCGCCTACGAACGCCGCCTCGCCGCGCAGGGCGACCACAACCGCGCGGTGACCGCGGTCGGCTGGTGCTTCGGTGTCCTCGCGGCCGGCGTCCTGGTCGCCCACGCGCTCACCACGGACGGGTCTGCCGCCGTGTGGCTCGCGGTGGCGTGGCTGCCGGTGGCGGCGAAGGCCCTGTGGCTGGTGCACGGGTTGTGGGAGCGGACCGCGCTGACCCCGGCCGCGCTCGCCGCGATCCGCGGTATCGGGCAGGAGGCACGCGACGAAGCGGCCGTGGCCCGTGCCCGGCTGCGGGCGGAAGCAGCGACGGAGGAGACGCGGCTGACGGCCGTGACGGCGGCCGGCGCCCGCGTCGCACGCGTCCAGGCGCAGACTGCTCAGACCCTCGCGGGGGCGTGGTCGACGCTGGAGACGTCCCGTAAGGGTGAGGAGACCGGCAGGGCGCTGACCAGCGTGACGAGTCCCGTCACGCCCGGCGTCACGGCCCGGTGGGAGCTGCCCGTGTGGGGACCCATCGAACCGGTCCCCGCCCTGGAGGCGGCGCCCGCGCTCACCGATGACGAGCTGGACGTAGTGGTCGACCAGATCCGTCACAGCCAGACCCCCGCCCTGTCCTACCGGGAGATGGCCACCCGGTTCCGGGCGGCCGGCCACTCCGCATCCGAGGTTCGCCTTCGGGCCGCGTGGAAGCGGGTGGTGGCGGCATGAGCACGCTGCCCGTGTACCGGTGGCGTCTGGCCCCGGACGGCTACGCCACCCGCCGACAGCTCCGCGCCCGCGGGCTGCGGCCCGGTGGTCAGGATGTGGCGGCGCAGCTCGAACGCCCCCGTCGCCGGCGGCCCCCGCTGGTCGCCTACCTCTACCGCATCGACGCGGCGAAGCCGGTCCGGCTGATGACGCCCGCCATGCGGGCGGCGCTGGACCGGGCGAACGCCGCGCGCCGCACCTGCCCCAAGTGCCGCCGGGATGCCGGATACGTCATCCCCGCCTCGCTCGGCATGTGCGTGCCGTGTGCCTACCCCACCCCCGATGGCCTGCACGACGACTTCTTGAGGAGTGCCTGACATGGGCAAGCCCGATACGCGCCGGCTGGACCGTGCGATCCGGGAGGCCACCCGCAAGCTGGACGCGGTGCGCGAGCGGGAGCTGTGGCCGCTGGACGGCCGCGAGCGCCGCGCGATCCTGGCCGCGATGGCCGGCGGCTCGGTCTCGGTGGTGCGGGGCCGCGGCACCGACCGTGCCGACCGCCGCCTTGAGTCGGCGTGGACCGGTGCGGAGACGCGGCTGATCGCGGAGATCACCGCGTTGCAGAGCGAGCGGCAGCGGGTCGTCACCGAGGCCGCCGCCGCGAAGTCCGCCAAGAAGTCCTCCGGCTGGTGGTGACCATGACCGCGCAGCAGACGCCGCCGGGTGAGTGCCCGCAGTGCTGGCAGCACGCCCACGACCGGAGCATCCACCGCAAGCTCAAGCCGCGCGAGGACTGCCCGCAGTGCGTGGACCACCTGCGCAACGGCTGCCCCTGCCTCGTCCCCGGCAAGCGGTCCCGCTGGTGGTGACCGCGCCCACCGCGGCCGTCCCCCCGACAGCACCCCCTCCTCTGCTCACTCTTCCGGAAGGCGTCGAGATGAAGCGCAGCACCTGGGCCGTTCATGTCCGCATGGAGAACCATGGCCAGTACGCCGAGTACCGCGACCGCATGGACGTCACCGCCACGACCGGCCGTCAGCCCACCGCGAGGGACGTCATCGACCACGTCAAGGGCATGATCATCAACCAGCACCCGGAGATGAAGTCCGGGCGTGTCGTCCGCGCCGACGCGCGGCAGATCTCCTGACCCTTCCCGCTCCCGGCACCCGGGGCGGCACTCGCCTCCCCCTGCCGAAGGAGAGGTGACCGCTGCCCCGGGTGCGCTCCCGAAGCCTTCCGCCCCACCATCCGGGGCAGTCAGGAGTCCACCGCCATGAGCGGCACCGTCATCTCTCTGCACAAGACCCCCGAGCCCGTTCCCGGCCCGGCGGGCACCGTCACGGCGCTCACCGTGGTCCCGGACCCGCCCCCCGCACTCCCGGTCCCGTTGTGGGTGCGTTCCGGGCGTGCGGTTCGCGCGGCCGTCACGCACGAGAACACCCGCAGCGCCGCCCGCCTGCTGGCCCGGCACTCCCTCTACGTCGCCGGCGGGGCGCGGATCGTGGCGAAGCGGACGTGGGACGGTCGCACGGCCGCCCGCTACGAACGCATGCTCCGCGCCGCCGAGGCCGCCGGGAACTACGAGGTCGCCGCCGAGTGGGAAGAGCGCGGGCAGCGCTACCGCGAAGCACGCCACCGCCGCCGCATGGACCTGCTGCGCTCCCCGGTCGATGCGGCCAAGGGCGCGGCCGTCGGCACCGGGATGGGCGTTGGCACGCTGGTCGCCCTCGGGGTGGTGCTGGCCATCGCCAACAAGGACGCCACCGACGTGGTCACCCCGCTCATGGCGGTCATCGAGTTCATCCGCCTGCTCATCGTGATCGTGCAGGTGGTGTGGGGGCCGCTGATCTCGCTCGGCCCGTTCCTAGCCCTGCTCGCCCTGTGGGCCGTGGGCAGCAAGCAACAGGCCGCCCCCGCCTGGGCACTGCCGGCCGCGGTCCGGTCGGGGGAGGGGGAGCCGATCACTCCGTCCGTCGTGGTCAAGGCCCTGCGCGACCTCGGTGTCCCGGCCCTGCGCAACGCCATCAAGGAGATGGGCGACGCCGGCGCGGCCATGCTCGGCCCGATCCGCATCGCCGGATGCGGCGTCGAGGTGGACGTGACCCTGCCCTCGGGGGTGTCCACGAACGAGGTGCAGGGCAAGCGCCGCAAGCTCGCGGAGAACCTGACCCGCCACGAGCACGAGGTGTTCATCACGATCCCCCAGGCCGCCCGCACGGTGCGGCTGTGGATCGCGGACTCCGGGGCGCTGGACGAGCCGATCGGGCCGTCCCCGCTGGTCACCGACGAGACGATGACCGCCGACTACGCCAAGGGCCGCGCCCCGTGGGGGCAGGACCTGCGGGGGGACGCGGCCCTGCTGAGCCTGTACCAGCGCCATCTCCTCATCACCGGTCTGTCGAACCAGGGCAAGACTGTCGCCCTGCGGTCCCTGGCCCTGTGGCTTGCGCTGGACAAGTCGGTGCAGTTCCTCATGGGTGACCTCAAGGGCGTGGGCGACTGGGCCATGTTCGACGGCTTGGCCCGGGTCCTGATCCAGGGGCCGACCGATGAGCATGTCATCCAGGTGACCGAGATGGTCGAGGGTGCGGTGGACGAGATGAACCGGCGTCTCATGGCGCCGCCCGGCACCGTCTTCCCTGCGCTGATCGTGCTGGTCGACGAGGCGCAGGTCGCGTTCATGTGCCCGCTCAAGGACGACGAGGGCCGCTACTACGGCGGCTCCAAGGCCACCTCCCGGTACTTCATGGCCGTCCGTAAGATCCACAACCAGGGTCGGGCCGTGAACGTCCTGATGTGGCAGGGCACGCAGGACCCCACCGACCAGAACCTTCCCAAGCTGGTCCGCGAGGGCGCCCACACCCGCGCTTCCCTCGCCCTGGGCACCGAGTCCCAAGCGCGTATGGCGCTGGGTGACAAGGCCGTAGACGGCGGCGCCGCGCCGAACCTGCTGCGGCCCGGCCTGGATCAGGGCACTCTCGTCGTCGCGTCATCCGGCATCGAGATCCCCAAGGGCCAGTCGTCCATCACGGTGCGCACGCACTACGTCGATGACGACGCGGCCAAGGCCATCATCGACCGCGCCAAGGCCCTGCGCGACGGCGTGACCACTCTCACCGTGATCGACTGCGGCGCGGAACGCGACCCGCTGGCCGACATTTCGTCCGTCCTCGGGGACGCCTCCCGGGTCCTGACCGCCGACGTGCTCAAGCGGCTGACGGCGCTGCACTCGGACGCCTACGGCGACTGGACGCCCGGCGACCTCAAGCGCGTGCTGGAGGACGCCGGCGCGGAGCCGTACAAGTCAGACGGCCGCATGGTCGTCGCCCGCGAACGCGTCACCCGCGCCCTCGCCAATCGCGCCAATCGCGACACCGCCGGTTCCGCTTCCACCGCCGAGTAGCAGGGAGGCGACCGGCGGCGGGTCAGGGAGTCAGGGAGAACTCCCTGCACGCCTCCCTGACCCGCCTCCCTGGCCCTGACCAGCCCAAATGATCCAACAGGGAGTCAGGGAGGCGCGCAGGCCGGCACCCCCGAAACCCCCTCCACAGCACCCCCGGCAGGGGGTGCTTCCGCCTCCCTGACCGAGCACCGGAAGGGATTCCGCATGCACCCCGAACACCGCCCCCACCCGCCCGTACTGCGGGCCGTCGACCTCCACCACCCCACTCCCCTTGCCCCCGCGGCCGTCGTCCCGGCGGCCCCGCTCGCGCCCTCGCAGCCGGACGCGGTACCGGCGGTGGCGAGCATCGTCCTGCCGGACGGCCGGGTCGTCACCGGCTACGCCGTCCACCCCGTCCAGCCCGAACCGGTCGCCGCGAAGCCGGCTGTCTCCCGCACGGCCGTGAACATCGCCCTCGCCGGCGTCGGGTTCGGTGCGGTGTGCGGCGGGCTGTTCCTGCTGACCGCGTTCATCACGGCCCTGACTGCCTTCATCACTCAGCTCATCATCCTCGCGGCCGTGATCTTCGGCGGCTGGATCGCCGTACAGGTCTTCACCGCCGGCGGCCACCGGGGCGGGACCACGGTCAACATCCGCAAGGCCGTCATCAAGCGCAACCACTTCCACGGCTGACCAGGAGATACGGCATGTTCGACGAGGACTCCGAGTACTGCGACGAGTGCTGCAACTACGGCTGCTCCGGCCACGAGACCTGCACCAAGTGTGACGGCGAGATCTGCCCCGAGTGCGACGGGTGTGACTGCCCGGACAGCCCCTGCCTCGGCTACTACAACCACTACTGACCCCCGAGGAGCCGTCCATGTGGTCCACCCTCATCGCCGTGATAGGCACCCTCGCCGGCGCCGCCCTGGCAATCCTCGCCCAACGCGCCACCGACCACGCCGCCCGCGCCGAACGGCACCGGCAGGAGATCACCGCATCCCTGGTCGCACTGCTCGAAGCGATACTCCGCTACCGCGAAAACTACTGGCTGACGGTCGCCCACCTGCGCGACAGTGACCAGGAGAGCACCGACCAGCGCGCCATCCGCTACCGGCTCCGCACCGAGATCACCGTGGCCCGTGATCGCCTCGCCCTCACCGCACGCGGCACCCGCCTCGTGGAACTGGGAGAGAAAGCCGCCTGGGCAGCGATCGAGCTGAACGACATCCCTCTCGGCCCGGTCACAGACCGGGCGTTCAGCCCCGACACCGAAGCAGCGCTGGCCGCCGGCCGCGAACACAGCCGCGACGCTCACACGGCGTTGCGCCGGGCAGGAAGCGACTACCTGTTGAGCCGGTAGCAAACCCGAGGGCGGCCCCGGTGCCGCGAGGGATTCGGGGCCGCCCTGTTCGTCTGTGAGGTCAGACGATGGGCCAACCGGCGAAGCCGTCCTCGGTCTGGTAGACCAGTTCGATGTTCAGTTCCGCAAGGAGTGCCTGAACATCAGGGGTGGGAGCGCTGGGCAGCAGCACCGCGATGCGCAGGTTTTCGTTGTTGGGGACGCGGCGCCGGTAGTCGGCAAGCTGGCCGATGGCCATGCGGACGTTGGCCCGGGTCGTGAGTCCTTTCGCCTCGTACAGCACGTGATCCGTTGCGTCGTACAGGTCCACCCGCAGCTTGCCGGGCTCGCCCTCGATGACGAGCTCCATGCCCTGCGGCTCGTGACCGGCCGCGGTCAGGTGCTCGATGAAAGCGGTCACCAGCTCAGCCTCCCGCAGCAAGACCTTGCGCTGACTGGCCTGAATCTCCGCGACCGTATCCATCGTGTGGTGCTGCTCAGTCTTCGTCACCTTCGCGCCGCTCTGCTTCGGCAGAACTACGGGCTCAGGAACCTGCACTCCCGGGTCGGTGATCTCGTATCCGGACTTGGTGGCGGGCTTCTGCCAGTCCGCTTCGGTCCAAGCCGGCGTCGTTCCCGGTGCCGGCCGGAACCGGAAGACCAGGACGTCCCGCATCACCTTGTCCTGACCGGGGCCGCGGTGCACCTCATACGGCTGGATCAGATCGACCACCATCTGACCGATGTAGCGCTGGAGCTTTGCTCCGCTGCCGGGCGCCTTGCCATGCTCGATGAACAGATGGATCTCCCGGTTCTTCTTTGCCGCGGTGAGCAGGGACCCGTTGCGGCCGGAGGGCTTCTGGTCTCCCGAGGTGCCGGCGCCGGTGTACATGTACAGCGGCCCGAAGTCGTCGTCCTCCGCGCGTCCGTCGAAGGTATATCCGTACTCCTCGCCCGCGGACGGGTCGGAGTACACGAAGACCTTGCCCGCCTCGTCGGCCGGCTCGATTCCCTGGTATTTGCCGCAGCCGAAAGCCGCCGCGATGTCCTCGCGCGTCGTCACCATGCCCGGCACAAGTTCAAGGGTCGTCAGCATGCGCTGACCCTAACCGCCACCACTGACAACCTGCCGCGCCGTTTCACGCAGGTGGCAGGCGAAAGGGCGGCCCCCATTCCACCAAGAACCCGGGGCCGCCCTCCACTCCACCCATCCAACCGAACAGTGGAGGTCTCCAGCATGACGCATGACCCCCGTTCCACGCTGCTGTTCGCAGCACTGGACGCCGCGGAACGCGGCTGGCACATCTTCCCGCTCCGTCCCGGCACCAAGCGCCCCGCCCTGCACGGGGCAGCCGCCTGCCCTTATACCGGTCCATGTGAGCACGGACACATGAAGTGGGAGCAACGCGCCACCATCGATCCCGGCCGCATCCGTGCCGCCTGGTCTCGGGCGCCGTTCAACGTCGGCATCGCCACTGGTCCCTCGCGGCTGCTGGTCGTGGATCTGGACGTGCCCAAGGACAAGGGCAGTTCGGACGCGCCTTGCGGCGCGGCGACCTTCGGGGCGCTCTGCGAGCGCGCCGGGCACGCCGTCCCCGACACCTACCGCACCCGGACCGCGAGCGGTGGAACTCACCTGTACTTCACCACTCCGGACGAGGTCCGGCTGACCAACACGGCGGGGACGGTCGGGGAGTTGGTGGACACCCGGGCGTGGGGCGGTTACGTCGTCGCCGCCGGCAGTGTCACCTCCGCCGGACCGTATGAGGCTCTGTGCGGCGCTGAGAGCGTTCCTCTGCCCGGATGGCTGCTGAGCGTCCTGCGGCCCGCCTCCAAGCCGTCCGGTGCCCCTTCGGTGGCCGTAGCGGGGCAATCCCGCTCATATGCCTACACGGCTTTGGCCAACGAGGCCCGGAACGTGGCCACGGCCGGTGTCGGTGGGCGGGAGTCGGCGTTGTTCCGGGCGGCGCGGGCTCTGGGTCGCTTCGTCGCGTGGGGCGACCTTCCCCGCGCGGTGGTGGAGCAGGCTCTTCAGGAGGCGGGGGAGGCGGCCGGCCTGTCCGCGGCCGAGTGCCGCTCCACCCTGCGCAGTGCCCTGAACTGGTCCATCGCTCACAACCGGGCAAGGCGGGATGCGGCATGAGCCCCCGTCCCCTCCCCTTCCTGAAGAGCATCACCACCGTCCCGGACGGCCCGCGCGCCGCCGCACCGGCCATGCCTCGTCCGGTCGTGGGCGTGCCGGAAGGCGTCGCCCGTCAGGGCGTCCCTACTGCTGTTCGCCCTGACCCGCGCCCGGGAGACGGCCGCTACCCCGTCGCCTGGCTGCGCATCAGCGCACCGTACGGCGCCACGCCCACCGCGACGTCGCGGTGCCTGTGCGGCTGGGACCGCAGCGCCATCGGCCACACCCGCGTGCTCGCCCTCATCGACGCCCACACCGCCCACCGCGGCACCTGCCCCCTCCGCACCCCCCAGGAAGGAAGGGCCGCCGCATGACGACTGCCATCGACGGGGCCGCGCTGCTGGACGAGGTGGAAGCCTTCCACCGCCGCTTCAACGTCTTCCCCACCGAAGCCGCCTACGTGGCCGTGGCGTTGTGGGACGCGCACGCGCACCTTCTGGACTGCTTCGACTCCACCCCGCGGCTGGCGTTCCTGTCCCCGGAGCCGGGGTCGGGCAAGTCACGGGCGCTGGAGATCGTGGAGACCCTGGTGCCGCAGCCCATGACGGCGGTCAACGCGTCCGCCGCGGCTCTGTTCCGGTCCGTGTCCAACCCCAACGGTCGGCCGACGATTCTGTTCGATGAGATCGATACGATCTTCGGCCCGAAGGCGGGGGACAACGAGGAACTGCGCGGGTTCCTGAACGCCGGCCACCGCCGGACCGGCGTCACCTACCGGTGCATCGGGGACGGCGGCAACCAGACCGTGCAGGCGTTCCCCTCGTACTGCGCGGTCGCGGTCGCCGGACTCGGCTCCCTCCCGGACACGATCATGACCCGCTCCGTCGTCATCCGGATGCGCCGCCGGGCACGCAACGAGCGGGTGGAAGCCTTCCGTGCCCGCGTTCACGAGACCGAGGGGCACAAGCTGCGTGACCGGCTTGCCCAGTGGGCCGAGCACGCCCGAGGGTTCGTGATGGGTTCCTGGCCCGAGATGCCCGAGGGGGTTTCGGACCGGCCGGCGGACGTGTGGGAACCCCTGCTCGCCATCGCGGACGCGGTCGGCGGCCACTGGTCGGACCGGGCACGCGCCGCGTGCGTGACGCTGGTGACCGCGTCCAAGGCCAACGACAAGGGCAGTCTCGGGGTCCGGCTGCTGTGCGACCTGCGCGACCACGTCATGGTCGGCATCGACCGGCTTCCCACCGTGGCCATCCTGGACCGGCTCAACGCCCTGGACGACGCCCCGTGGGCCGACCTGCACGGCAAGCCGCTCGACAACCGGCGCCTGTCCCGGATGCTCGCCGAGTACATGACGGCCGACAACGAGCCCATCGCCTCCCGCAACATCAAGACCGCAGGCAGCGTCTTGAAGGGCTACTACGCCGCCGATCTGCACGACGCGTGGGCGCGCTACTGCCCCCCTCCCCCGGAAAGTCCGCTACTTCCGCTACCCGGGACCGAAAACGCGGTCTGAGCAGCAACGATGAGGTAGCGGGAAGCAGCCTTGCGACCCGCTACCCCGCCGCTACCCATCCGCTACCGCTACCCCTTCCCGCTACCCCGAACAGGCCCCTGACCTGCGCGGTAGCGGCGGTAGCGGAAGTAGCGGCCCTCAGAGGGACCCCCGAAGGACAGTCCTAGAGGAGACCTTTCCATGAGCATCGCCACCGTGGGCATCGCACCGCTCGCTGGGACCGGCGACCCGGCCCCCGTTCTCCTGACCGTCGAAGAGGCCGCCCGCTGCCTCCGCATCGGCCGCACCACCTGCTTCGCCCTCATCCGCACGGGTGAACTGGAATCCCTGACCATCGGCGGACTCCGACGCGTCCCCGCCGACGCCCCCGCCGCCTACCTCACCCGACGCCGGACAGAGCAGCGCGCCGCCTGAGCACCCCACACGGGGCGCCACCTAGCAGGGAGGCGCCCCGGTCGTTCGCACCTGTCTCAACCTGAAGGAGTCCGCCTGTGGCGGAGGAGAAGAAGCGCACCCGGCAGCCCAACGGCCGTTCGTCCATCTACCTGGGCAAGGACGGGAAATGGCACGGTCGCGTGACGGTCGGCGTGTGCGACGACGGCAAGCCCGACCGGCGACACATCGAACGCAAGACTCGCGGGGAAGTGGCAGACGCGGTCCGGGAACTGGAAAAGCAGCGCGACGCCAAGACCGTGCGCAAGCCCGGCAAGCCCTGGACCGTCAAGGCGTGGCTGACGCACTGGATTGAGAACGTGGCGCCCCTCGCAGTGAACGACAACACGATGGTCGGATACGGCGTCGCGGTGCGGAAGCACCTCATTCCGGGATTGGGTGACCACCGGCTCGACAGGCTCAAGCCCGAGCACATCGAGACCTTCTACGCGAAGATGCAGATCAACGGCAGCAAGCCCGCGACCGCCCATCAGGTGCACCGCACCTTCCGTACCGCCCTCAACGAGGCGGTACGGCGCGGCCATCTCGGCAAGAACCCCGTTCTGTTGGCCAAGGCGCCGAAGACAGGCGACTACGAGGTGGAGCCCTACAGCATCCAAGAGGTACAGCGGTTGCTGAAGGCCGCCGACCAGCACCGCAACTCCGCCCGGTGGGCCGTGGCGCTCGCCCTCGGGCTGCGTCAAGGGGAAGTGCTGGCACTGAAGTGGGAGGACGTGGACCTTGACGGGGGATACCTCGTGGTCCGCCGCAGTCGTCACCGGCCGCAGTACGCCCACGGCTGCGCGGAGCCCTGCGGACGCAAGGCCGCCGGGTACTGTCCGCAGAAGCGGCGCACCAACCCGGAGGTCTCCACCACCAAGTCGCGCGCCGGCCGACGCGCGGTCGGGCTGCCGCAGCAACTCGTTGATCTGCTGAGGGCGCACCACAAGGCGCTAGAGGCCGAGCGGGCGGGAGCCGGGAAGCGCTGGGTGGACAACGGCCTCGTGTTCCCGGACGAACACGGCCGCAGCCCGTCCCACCGTCAGGACTGGGCCGAATGGAAGTCTCTCCTGGCCGAGGCGAACGTCCGTGACGGCCGTTTGCATGACGCGCGCCACACGGCCGCCACGGTGCTGCTCATCCTCGGAGTTCCCGAGCGGGCCGTCATGGGGCTGATGGGATGGTCGACAACTGCCATGGCGGCGCGCTATCAGCACATGGTCGACGCGGTGCGGGCCGACGTGGCGCGACAGGTCGACGGCCTGATCTGGAAGGCCGGGACGGAACGCTCGAATGACGGCGCGGCCGGCGCGCCCGTGCCGGCCAACTGAGACGGGAACTGAGACGAACGGCCAAAAGGGCGGCACCCCGGTTGGGGTGCCGCCCTTTCCTTTTGCCTGGTCAAGGCGCAAGAGGCCGTGGCGGGAATTGAACCCGCGTAACTCGCTTTGCAGGCGAGTCCCTGAGCCACTCGGGCACACGGCCGTGCCGGAAGCCGCTCGCGCGGTCCGAACCGGGTGCACCGACAGTAGGCCGGGGCCGGGCGGCGGCTCAAGGGAAGGGCCGGGGACGCAACGCGACCGCCATACGCCGTTCATGAAAGGGGGTCGGCAGGCAGGGGGGATCTACGACCAAGGTCTGGGCCAGGAGGCGACTTCCGACAGGGGTCAAAGGCGTCTGCGGCCCTTACTCTCACGACCATGACCGCCCTCGAACCCCGCGACACCGACGTCGCCGCCGCCCCCGACCGCGCCAGGCCGCCCGGCCCGCAGGACGCGCCGACTGCGCCGGCTGCGCCGAGTGTGCAGCCCGCGCCGGCCGGCTCGGCGTACGACCGCGCGCCTGGGGCCCCCGGCGCGCACGACCCCGCGCTCGACCTCGCGCTCGATCCCGCGCTCGACCTCGCGCTCGATCCCGCGCTCGACCTCGCGCTCGATCCCGCGCTCGACCTCGCGCTCGATCCCGCGCACGGCTCCGTGCTGGGCCGTGCCCACCGGGCGCTGAGCATCGGGATCGTCTCCGTCGTGCTGCTGATCGCCTTCGAGGCGACCGCCGTCGGCACGGCGATGCCGGTCGCCGCGCGGGAGTTGCACGGGGTGCCGCTGTACGCGTTCGCGTTCTCCGGGTACTTCACGACGAGCCTGTTCGGGATGGTGCTCGCCGGGCAGTGGGCGGACCGGCGCGGGCCGCTGGGCGCGCTCACCGCCGGGATCGGCGCCTTCGCGGCCGGACTGCTGCTGGCCGGGACGGCGGCCACGATGTGGGTGTTCATCCTGGGCCGGGCCGTGCAGGGGCTCGGCGGCGGGCTGGTGATCGTCGCCCTGTACGTGGTCGTGGGGCGGGCGTACCCGGAGCGGCTGCGTCCGGCGATCATGGCGGCGTTCGCGGCGGCCTGGGTGGTCCCCTCCGTCGTCGGCCCGCTCGCCTCGGGCGCGGTGACCGAACACCTGGGCTGGCGCTGGGTGTTCATCGGCATCCCGGTGCTGGTCGTGCTCCCGCTGGCGATGGCGCTGCCGCAGATACGGCGGCGCGCGGCCGGGCCGGTGGGGGAGGCGGCGGGGGAGCCGTTCGACGCGCGGCGCATCCGGCTCGCCCTCGGCATCTCGCTGGGCGCGGGACTCCTCCAGTACGCGGCGCAGGACCTGCGCTGGATCTCCCTGCTGCCCGGCGCGGCGGGGGCCGCGCTGCTGGTCCCCGCCGTGCGCGGGCTGCTGCCGCGCGGCACCTACCGGGCGGCGCGCGGGCTGCCGTCGGTGGTGCTGCTGCGCGGGGTCGCGGCCGGGTCCTTCATCGCCGCCGAGTCCTTCGTGCCGCTGATGCTCGTCACCCAGCGCGGGCTGTCCCCGACGCCGGCCGGCTTCTCGCTCGCGGCCGGCGGGGCCACCTGGGCGCTGGGCTCCTGGGTGCAGTCGCGGCCGGCCGCTGCGCCGTACCGGGAGCGGCTGATGACGGCCGGGATGGTGCTGGTGGCGGCGGCCATCGCCACCGCGCCCAGTGTGCTGGTCCACTCCGTGCCGGTCTGGACGGTCGCCGTCGCCTGGGGCTTCGGCTGCTTCGGCATGGGCCTGGTGATCGCCTCCACCAGCGTGCTGCTGCTCCAGCTCTCCCCGCCCGCGGAGGCCGGCGCCAACTCGGCGGCCCTCCAGATGTCCGACGCCCTGTCCAACGTCGTCCTGCTGGCGACCGGCGGCGCGGCGTTCGCGGCCCTGGGCGGCGGCACGGCCGCCCCCACGACGACCACCGTGTCCCCGGCCCACCCGGCCGCCTTCGCGGCGGTGTTCCTGCCGATGGCGGGGGTGGCGCTGGCGGGGGCGTGGGTGGCGCGGCGGGTGCGCGCGGAATCACGGTGACGCCGCGTGGTACCACCTAGTACCGTCGAAGCATGGCTGGACTGAACCTCCGCTTCACGGACGAGGAACTCGAGGCGCTGCGCGAGCGGGCGGCCGCCGAGGGCCGGAGCATGCAGGCGTTCGCCCACGACGCGGTGATCGCCGCAATGAACGAACGCTCGCGGCTGTTCAACGAGGCGGCCGATCATGTGCTCAAGGCCAGCGCCGAGCTGAACCGGAGGCTGGCCTGATGTACTACCTCACACTTCCCGAGCTGCTGAATCTCGCCAAGCGGCTCGGGGCGGCCGAGGTGCGCGACTACGGTCTTCTGGACTCGGCGCTGGCGCGTCCGCAGTCCAGCGTGTTCGGGCAGGACGCCTATCCGGACGTCTGGCAGAAGGCTGCCGCACTGATGGAGTCCCTGGCCCGCAATCACGGACTCGTGGACGGGAACAAGCGCATCGCCTGGTACGCGATCTGGGTCTTCCTGCACATCAACGGAAGTCGGCTGGACGCGGATTTCGACGTGGACGAGGCCGAGCGCTTCGTGCTGGACGTCTGTCAGGGCGTTCTCGACGTGCCCAAGATCGCCGAGCAGTTGCCGAAGTTCACCCGGTGATCTGTGACCCGTGTCGCACCCGGGCCCGGTGGGGTGTCGTGGGCGCGGGGGAGCGGTGGGGCCACCGGTAGGGTGGCCCGGTTGTCATACGTAGCCGAGCCCTCAGTACAGCGAACCGGAGACCGTGACTACCACCGCCCCCTCCTCCCACCACCTCTCGCCCGCCTTCCCCGGACGCGCCCCCTGGGGCACCGCCGGCAAGCTGCGTGCCTGGCAGCAGGGCGCGATGGAGAAGTACCTCCAGGAGCAGCCGCGCGACTTCCTCGCGGTCGCCACCCCGGGCGCCGGAAAGACCACCTTCGCGCTGACCCTGGCCTCCTGGCTGCTGCACCACCACGTCGTCCAGCAGGTGACCGTGGTCGCGCCGACCGAGCACCTGAAGAAGCAGTGGGCCGAGGCCGCCGCGCGCATAGGCATCAAGCTGGACCCGGAGTACAGCGCGGGCCCGCTGAGCCGGGAGTACCACGGGGTCGCCGTGACGTACGCGGGCGTCGGCGTGCGCCCCATGCTGCACCGCAACCGCGTCGAGCAGCGCAAGACGCTGGTGATCCTCGACGAGATCCACCACGCCGGTGACTCCAGGTCGTGGGGCGAGGCGTGCCTGGAGGCGTTCGAGCCCGCCACCCGCCGGCTCGCCCTGACCGGCACGCCGTTCCGGTCCGACACCAACCCCATCCCGTTCGTGACGTACGAGGAGGGGCAGGACGGCATCCGGCGCTCGTCCGCCGACTACACCTACGGTTACGGCTCCGCCCTCGGCGACGGCGTCGTCCGGCCGGTCATCTTCCTCTCCTACAGCGGCAACATGCGCTGGCGCACCAAGGCCGGCGACGAGATCGAGGCCCGGCTCGGCGAGCCGATGACCAAGGACGCCGTCAGCCAGGCGTGGCGCACCGCGCTCGACCCGCGCGGCGAGTGGATGCCGTCCGTGCTGCGCGCCGCCGATCAGCGGCTCACCGAGGTCCGCAAGGCCATCCCGGACGCCGGCGCGCTGGTCATCGCCGCCGACCAGGACTCCGCGCGCGCCTACGCCAAGCTGATCCGCGAGATCACCGGGCGGGGCCCGACCGTCGTGCTGTCCGACGACGTCGGCGCCTCCAGGAGGATCGACGAGTTCAGCGACGGCGACGACCGCTGGATGGTCGCGGTCCGCATGGTCTCCGAGGGCGTCGACGTGCCCCGGCTCGCGGTCGGGGTGTACGCCACGACCATTTCCACGCCGCTGTTCTTCGCGCAGGCCGTCGGCCGTTTCGTACGGTCCAGGCGGCGCGGCGAGACCGCCTCGGTCTTCCTGCCGACCATCCCCGACCTGCTCACCTTCGCCAACGAGATGGAGGTCGAGCGCGACCACGCCCTCGACAAGCCGAAGAAGGAGGGCGAGGAGGACCCCTACGCCGAGTCCGAGAAGGAGATGGAGGAGGCGAACAAGGAGCAGGACGAGGACACCGGCGAGCAGGACACGCTGCCCTTCGAGGCGCTGGAGTCCGACGCCGTCTTCGACCGGGTCCTCTACGACGGCGCCGAGTTCGGCATGCAGGCCCACCCCGGCAGCGAGGAGGAGCAGGACTACCTCGGCATCCCGGGCCTGCTGGAGCCCGATCAGGTGCAGATGCTGCTGCAGAAGCGGCAGGCCCGGCAGATCGCGCACAGCCGCAGGAAGCCGGACGACGAGGCCGACCTGCTCGAACTGCCCGCCGAACGGCGCCCGGTGGTCACCCACAAGGAGCTGATGGAGCTGCGCAAGCAGCTCAACACCATGGTCGGCGCCTACGTCCACCAGAGCGGCAAGCCGCACGGGGTGATCCACACCGAGCTGCGCCGGGTGTGCGGCGGCCCGCCGAGCGCCGAGGCGACGGCGGGGCAGCTGCGCCAGCGCATCGACAAGGTGCGGGAGTGGGCGACCCGGATGCGCTGAACTCCGGTGACAGGAGGGTCCCGAACCTGGTGTCGGGTGGGTCCCGGACCCGGTGTCGGGCGGGTCCCGGACCCGGTGTCGGGTGGGTCCCGAACTCCGGTGACGGGTGGGGCCCGAGTGACCTGTGGGAAGCCTGTGACGCGGGGTGTGCCGCAGCTGCGGTACGGCTACGGTACGGATGCGGTACGTATCTGGACGAACGCGCACAGTTCGCGAACGGTTCCCGATCGACGCTGCCCGGATTCTGGACGAACACTTCCGCTCAGCGAACCGGCTTCGCTACTGTCCCGCTACGCACACGCCCCGTGGCAGAGCCGCCGCGGAGCGCAGCCGTGAAGCGACAGAGTCCGGGACCGCCCGGACCGCCGGCCGATCGGCGGCCTCTGTCGCGCGTCACTGACGGGACTCGGTGACGTATCCGCCGCGATGAACGCCGCCGCCTCACCACTGAAGGAGTGGGCGTCGTGACCGCGGAGACCTCCCAGACGCTCGACCGGGGACTCAGGGTCCTCAAGCTGCTGGCCGACACCGACCACGGGCTGACCGTCACCGAACTGTCCCAGAAACTGGGCGTCAACCGGACCGTCGTCTACCGCCTCCTCGCCACTTTGGAACAGCACGCGCTGGTCCGCCGCGACCTCGGCGGCCGGGCCCGGGTCGGGCTCGGGGTGCTGCGACTGGGCCGCCAGGTGCATCCGCTGGTACGCGAGGCGGCGCTGCCCGCGCTGCGGTCGCTGGCCGAGGACATCGGGGCCACGGCCCACCTGACGCTGGTGGACGGCGCCGAGGCGCTGGCGGTCGCCGTGGTCGAGCCCACCTGGACGGACTACCACGTCGCCTACCGGGCCGGTTTCCGCCACTCCCTGGACCGGGGCGCCGCCGGCAAGGCGATACTCTCCGCCCGCCGCCAGCCGGCCGGCGAGTCCGGTTACATCCTCACCCAGGGCGAGCTGGAGGCCGGCGCCTGCGGGGCCGCCGCGCCGCTGCTCGGGGTGACCGGCGTCGAGGGCAGCGTGGGCGTGGTGATGCTCGCGGACGCGGTGCCCGAGCGGGTGGGCCCGAGGGTGGTGGACGCGGCCCGCGAGGTGGCGGAGGCGCTCAGATGACGGCCACCGGCGGCTCCCGCCCGGGGCCGACCGGCCGGTGGCCGGTCCGTGTCGTCGCGTAGATTGACTTCGTGCTCTCTCGCCTCACTCGCCTCCAGGCCGTCACCGTCTGCGCGCTGCCCGTCGTGGCGCTGATCGCCACGGCGCTGTTCGCGCCGCTGCCGTTCTCGGTGGCGCAGCCGGGGTCGACGGCGGACGTGCTCGGCACGTTCAAGGGCAAGGAGGTCATCACCGTCTCCGGCCGGCCCGTACGGCACACCAGCGGGCAGCTGCGCATGGTGACCATCATGGCGACCGGCCCGGAGGCGCGCGTCTCGCTCGGTGACGTGGTCGACGGCTGGTTCGCCACCGACCGGGCGGTGATGCCGCGGGACGCGGTCTACGGCGGCGGCGACGTCCGGCAGATCGAGCAGCACAACGCCGAGCAGATGAAGCAGTCCCAGGACGCGGCCACCCGGGCCGCGCAGAAATACCTCGGGATGTCCGACCGGGACCTCAAGGTGAAGCTCCAGCTCGCCGACGTGGGCGGCCCCAGCGCCGGGCTGCTGTTCACCCTCGGCATCATCGACAAGGTCCGCGGCGCCGGCGGCGGCGCCGACCTCACGGGCGGCCGCACGATCGCCGGTACGGGCACGATCGACGCCGACGGCACGGTGGGCGCGGTCGGCGGCGTGTCCCTCAAGACGCAGGCCGCCCGGCGGGACGGCGCCACGGTCTTCCTGGTGCCCAGGGCCGAGTGCGGCGAGGCAGGATCGGAACTCCCCAAGGGCCTGCGCCTGGTCCCGGTCACCGACCTGAAGGGCACGGTGAACGCGCTGACCGCCCTGCGCGAGGGCAAGGACTCGTCCGTACCGAGCTGCTGAGCGGCAAGGACTCGGCACTCGGCCGTACCGAGCCGCTGAGCGCCGAGGACTCGGCCGTACCGAGCCGCGGAGCCGGCGACAGGGCCTAGACCGCCTGCCGGGTCATGGCGACCCCCTTCGGGGCGGTGGTGGCCAGCCGCAGGCCGACCTCGACGAGGGTCCAGCCGAGGCGGGCGCGCAGTTCGCGCGGCGCGCGCGGGGTGTCGGCGGCGAGCCGGTGGGTGTCGGCGGCGGAGCGGAGTTCGCGGGCGCGGGCGCGGTGCAGGGCGAGATGGGTCTCGGGGTGCATGGGCGGTCGCCTTTCGGTCCGTGGGGGAGTGGTCAGTCCTTGGGGAGCGGGAAGGCGTGCGTGTGGATGCGGACCGTCTCGGCCCCGGGCGGGGCCTCGGCGCCGGGCGCCTCGCGGTAGCTCTCGACCAGGTCGTGCATCTTCTCGATCAGGTCCCGGGTCCGCTCCGGCGTCAGCCGCAGCGTCATGCTGCTCAGGTCCGTGCTCCCGACCCAGTCCGCGCGCCGGTCGTCGCGGGTGCCGAGCCAGGTCGAGACCTCGCGGGCGTGGGTGGTCGCGATCTCGTGCAGATACAGGTCGGCGGCTCCGCGCACGGCCGGGTTGGCGCTCTCCAGGAGGTCGTCGTCGAAGCGCAGGCCCTCGATGGCCGCCCGCCACCACCGCTCCCGCCCCTTGCCGTGCTCCGGGGCGTCCTCGACGAAGCCGTGCGCGGCGAGCTGGCGCAGGTGGTAGCTGGTGGAGCCACTGGACTCGCCCAGCCGCTCGGCGAGTTGGGAAGCGGTGGCCGGACCGTTCAGGCGCAGGGCGTCCAGCAGCTGCATGCGCAGCGGATGGGCCAGCCCCCGCAGTGAACGGGCGTCCAGCTCGCGGACTCCGGACCGGCGCTGCTCGGACTCGGGGTGCTCGGACTCGGAGTGCACGGACTCGGGGTGCTCAGGCTCGGGGTGCTCAGGCTCGCGGACTTCGGGCTCGCGGTGTTCGGCCATGGGTATGAAGATAGCCATGCAAAGGAAGCATTGCAACGGTTTCTTTGCAACAAACCCTTTGCATGCCCTCCCTACTCCTCCGCCGCCTGCTCCACCAGCGGAATCACCCGCAGCGGCACCGGATTCTCCATCACGATCGCCGTGGACGCCCGGACGATCCCCTCGATGCCCACCACCCGGTCGATCACCCGCTGGAGGTCGGCGTTGGAGCGGGCCACCAGGCGGCAGAGCATGTCGCCGGTGCCCGTGGTGGTGTGCAGTTCCAGCACCTCCGGCACGGTCGCCAGGTGGGCGCGGACGTCCGCGCCCTGGCCCTGGCGGATCTGGAGGGTCGCGAAGGCCGTCACCGGGTAGCCGAGGGCCGCCGGATCGACCTCGGGGCCGAACCCGCGGATCACCCCGTTCGCCCGGAGGCGGTCCAGGCGCGCCTGCGCGGTCCCGCGCGCCACCCCGAGCCGCCGGGACATCTCCAGCACGCCGATGCGCGGCTCACGCGCCAGCAGCACGATGATGCGGCCGTCCAGCTGATCGATCGCCACAGGCCCCGCCTCCCGAGTGGTCATCCTGTACAGAAAGCCCGCCGACCGGGTGCTTTCACTGGTCATCCTGCCCAGCGGATGCGCGAACTATTGCGCACCTTGCGGACCCGGGTGACCCTTCGGCTATGACGCAGACCACACAGCACACTCCCGACGCGACCGCCCGGCAGGCCGACCCCTTCCCGGTCAA
Organism: Streptomyces sp. NPDC047017; assembly: GCF_040644175.1. Lineage (NCBI taxonomy): Bacteria > Bacillati > Actinomycetota > Actinomycetes > Kitasatosporales > Streptomycetaceae > Streptomyces > Streptomyces sp. NPDC047017. Next base: position 126,780 of record NZ_JBEYVW010000024.1, read on the forward strand.
GGGAATGGACGCGGTCGTCTTCGCCGTGGGCAACGCCAAGCAGGCGGCGCACTTCTACTCCACCGCCTTCGGCATGAGCCTGGTCGCCTACTCCGGACCGGAGAACGGCAGCCGCGAGACCGCGAGTTACGTCCTGGAGAGCGGCTCCGCCCGGTTCGTGTTCACCTCGGTCATCAAGCCCTCCACCACCTGGGGCCACTTCCTCGCCGAGCACGTGGCCGAGCACGGCGACGGCGTCGTCGACCTCGCCATCGAGGTCCCGGACGCGCGCGCCGCCCACGCCTACGCCGTCGCGCACGGCGCCCGCTCGGTGGCCGAGCCGTACGAGCTGAAGGACGAGCACGGCACGGTCGTCCTCGCCGCGATCGCCACCTACGGCGAGACCCGCCACACCTTGGTCGAGCGCGGCGGCTACGACGGCCCGTACCTGCCCGGCTACACGACCGCCGAGCCCATGGTCGAACCGCCCGCCCGGCGCTCCTTCCAGGCGGTCGACCACTGCGTCGGCAACGTCGAACTCGGCCGGATGAACGAGTGGGTCGAGTTCTACAACAAGGTCATGGGCTTCACGAACATGAAGGAGTTCGTGGGCGACGACATCGCGACCGAGTACAGCGCGCTGATGTCGAAGGTCGTGGCCGACGGCACCCTCAAGGTGAAGTTCCCGATCAACGAGCCCGCGATCGCCAAGAAGAAGTCCCAGATCGACGAGTACCTGGAGTTCTACGGCGGTGCCGGCGTCCAGCACATCGCGCTGAACAGCAACGACATCGTCCAGACGGTCCGCCAGATGAGGGCGGCCGGGGTCCAGTTCCTGAACACCCCGGACTCGTACTACGACACCCTGGGCGAGTGGGTCGGCGACACCCGCGTGCCGATCGACACCCTGCGCGAGCTGAAGATCCTCGCCGACCGCGACGAGGACGGCTACCTGCTGCAGATCTTCACCAAGCCGGTCCAGGACCGCCCGACGGTGTTCTTCGAGATCATCGAGCGGCACGGCTCCATGGGCTTCGGCAAGGGCAACTTCAAGGCCCTGTTCGAGGCGATCGAGCGCGAGCAGGAGCGCCGCGGCAACCTCTGAGCCCTACCGCACGGACAGCTCGACCCCCGGCGGCGCCTCCGTCACCGGGGGTTCGCCCAGTGCGTCCAGTGCCGTCCGGGCCTCGGGCGCCCACCGGGGCGAGAAGGCGGGAGCGGTGCGCAGCGCCTGCCGGAGGTGGCGGCGGGCGGCCCCGGGCAGCTCCAGGGCCTGTTCGATCGCGCCCCGGTGGTACTCGTACAGCGCGTCGCGCACCCCGCCCCCCTTCGCCGCCTCGGTCGCCGTCGTGGCGAACGTCAGCGCCTCCTCGTCCTGCCCGGCCCGGTGCAGCGCCCAGCCCAGCGCGTCGGCCACCGCGGTGCCCGGCCGCAGCCGCCACTCGGCGCGCAGCCCGCGTACCGCCGCCTCGGCGTCACCGTGGTCCGCCTCCAGCCGCCCGAGCACCAGCGCGTCGTCCACCCCGGCCGCCGCGTCCTGCCCGGCCCGCTCCCGCACCCGGTCGTACTGCTCCTCGGCCTGCTCCTCCCGCCCCAGCGACTCGTCCAGCTCACCGAACTCCAGCAGGAGTTCCGGGCGCGGCCGGTCGCCCAGCGCCCGCCGGTAGGCGGCCAGGGCGTCCTCGGGCCGGCCCAGCGAGGCCAGCGTCCGGGCCCGCCCGGCCAGGGCGCCGGGCCGGCCGGCGTCGAGCCGCAGCGCCGCCCCGAAGTCCCGCAGCGCCTCCGCCAGGTCCCCGCGCTGCCACGCGAGGTCGCCCTCGCGCTCCACATAAGCGGCCCGCTCGGCGGGCGTGGCCGCGCCCGCCACCGCGTCGGCCAGCTGCGCCGCCGCGTCCTCGCGCCAGCCGCGGTCCCGGTAGACCTCGGCGGTCACCGCGCGTACGGCGGGGGAGTGGTCCAGCTTCGTCAGCCGGTCGAGGGCCTGCTGAGCGGCCTTGTGGTCACCGAGCCCGGTGCACGCGGTGATGAGCGGCGGATACGCCGTCCACCGCTTCGGGTCCAGGGCGAGCACCTGCTCGGCGCGGGCGCGGGCGGTACGGAAGTCCCGGCGCTCGTTCGCCAGGACCGCCAGCGCGGACAGCGCGTCCGCGTTCCCCGCCGGACGCAGCCGCAGCGAGGTCCCCAGCGCCTTGTCGGCCGGCGGGAGGTCCGCGGTGTCCGCCGTCCGCCGCGCCCGCTCGACGTACGCCGCCCCGAGCACCGCCCACGCCCCCGCGTCCCCGGGCACCGCCCGCACCCGCCGTTCCCGGTCGCCGATCAGCGCCGCCAGGTCGGGCGGCGCGGCGGGCACCCCGGCCGCCAGCGCGGACAGCGCCGCCGCCGTCCCGGGCACCCCGGGCGCGCCCCGCCGCACCGCATGCCGGGACCCGGACTGCCCGGACGGCCCGATCGGCTCCGGCCGCCCCGCGCCGAGCACACCCCCCGGAGCCCCCGTCAGCTCCGCCACCCCCGCCGCTCCCAGTACGGCCAACACCCCCAGCGCGATCAGCACGGCCGGTGTGACAAGCCGTCGAGGCCGTCGAGGCCGTGGAGGCCGCCGCCGCGGCTCGGGTGCCGGGGCCGCGGCCGGGCTCCGCACAGGCTTCTCCATGGCGCCCACTGTGCGTCAGCGGCCCCCGCCCGCCGGCCGCGACCCGGCGGCCGGACCCCACCGCCACCCGGCAGGCGGAGGCGGGCGGCGGATGGGCTTCACACCGATGGCCGCGAGTGCCACGCTGTGATCATGAGCCGTATCCAAGCCGCACCCGACGCAGCCGAGGGCAACCTCACCGACCGGCTCCTCGCGGGCCTGCCGGCCGAGGCGGTCCTCACCGATTCCGACGTCACGGCCTCCTACGCGCACGACATGGCGAGCTTCTGCCCGTCCGGCGCCCCGGCCGTCGTCGTCCTGCCGCGCACGGTGGAACAGGTCCAGCACGTGATGCGGATCGCCACCGAACTGCGCGTCCCCGTCGTCCCCCAGGGCGCCCGCACCGGCCTGTCCGGCGCGGCCAACGCCTCCGAGGGCTGCATCGTCCTGTCCCTCACCAAGATGGACCGCATCCTGGAGATCAGCCCGGTGGACCGCGTCGCGGTCGTCGAACCGGGCGTCGTCAACGCCGCGCTGTCCCGCGCGGTGGGCGAGTACGGCCTGTACTACCCGCCGGACCCCTCCAGCTGGGAGATGTGCACCATCGGCGGCAACATCGGCACCGCCTCCGGCGGCCTGTGCTGCGTGAAGTACGGGGTCACCGCCGAGTACGTGCTCGGCCTGGACGTGGTGCTCGCCGACGGCCGCCTGATGTCCACCGGCCGCCGCACCGCCAAGGGCGTCGCCGGATACGACCTCACCCGCCTCTTCGTCGGCTCCGAGGGCTCGCTCGGCATCGTCGTACGGGCCGTGCTCGCGCTGAGGCCGCAGCCGCCGCGCCAGCTCGTGCTCGCCGCCGAGTTCGCCTCCGCGAGCGCCGCCTGCGACGCGGTGTGCGCGATCATGGCGGGCGGCCATGCGCCGTCCCTTCTCGAACTCATGGACCGTACGACGGTGAAGGCCGTCAACGACCTCGCCCACATGGGCCTGCCCGAGACCACCGAGGCGCTGCTGCTCGCCGCGTTCGACACGCCCGATCCGGCCGCCGACCTCGCCGCCGTCGGCGCGCTGTGCGAGGCGGCCGGCGCCACCCAGGTCGTCCCGGCCGAGGACACCGCGGAGTCCGAGCTGCTGCTCCAGGCCCGGCGGCTGTCGCTGACCGCGCTGGAGGCGGTCAAGGGCACGACGATGATCGACGACGTGTGCGTGCCGCGGTCCCGGCTCGGCGAGATGCTCGACGGGGTCGAGCGGATCGCGGAGAAGCACGGGCTCACCATCGGGCTGTGCGCGCACGCCGGCGACGGCAACACCCATCCCACCGTCTGCTTCGACGCCCAGGACGCCGACGAGTCCCGGCGCGCCCGTGCGTCCTTCGACGAGATCATGGCCCTCGGCCTGCGGCTCGGCGGCACGATCACCGGCGAGCACGGTGTGGGCGTCCTGAAGAAGGAGTGGCTGGCGCGCGAGATCGGCCCGGTCGGGGTGGAGATGCAGCGGGCCGTCAAGCAGGTCTTCGACCCGCTGGGCATCCTCAACCCCGGCAAGCTGTTCTGAGCCGCGCCGCCGTACGCCCTCACCGCGCGAGCAGCCCGGCCAGCCCGTCGTCGATGCCGAGCCGCTCACCCTCGGTGCCCGGCGGCACCACCCGCAGGGTGCGTTCCAGCCACGCGGAGACCTGCGCGGACGGCGCCTCCAGCAGGGCCGTGCCGCCCGGCGAGTCCAGCGCCATCAGCACCACGCCGCGGCCGTCCGCCGTCGACGGCCACACCCGTACGTCACCGTGCCCGCACGGCCGGAACACCCCTTCCACGAGCAGTTCCCGGGCGAACGCCCAGTGCACCGGCTGCCCGGAGTCGACGTGGAAGTCGATGTGCACGGCGTACGGGTCGTCGGTGCGGTATCCCAGCCGGGCCGGCACCGGGATCCCCCGCCCGGGCGACAGGATCAGCCGCAGCTCCAGCTCGCGTTCCACCACCGTGTTCCGCATGGTCCTCGTTCCTCTCCACTCGTGACGCGACGCGTGCCGCCCGCGGGCTCCGGAAGGGGCCCGCGCGGGGGAGAGGCGGCCGCGTGGCGGGCATTACGCGGGTCGGCCGGAATTTTTCGCCGCCGCCGCCCTCCCCTTCCCCGCACCCCCACGGAGGTGAAGCAGGTGTGCGAGGTCGCCCGGAAAGGGGTGGGTACGGCGGGACTGGCGATGCCGGGTGCCCCGGTCTGATAGATGTGGAGCCCCCCAAGACGGCCCCCGAGCAGATACGGGACGACGGACATGAGCGCCCCAACCCCGGCACCAGGTGACGACAGGCCCCGCGAGGGGTACTACCCGGACCCGTCCATCCCCGGCTACGTCCGGTACTGGAACGGTGCCGCCTGGGTGCCCGGCACCAGCCGGCCGGCGCCCGTCGACGGCGAACCGCTCAGCCCGCCGCCCGGCGTGCGCCCCGCTCCCGCGGCGCCCGCGGCTCCGGCGGTCGAGGAGACGGGCCCGCACTTCTTCGACGAGGACCCCATCGGCGCACCGGGCCCGGCCGGTGGCCCCGCCCAGCCGCCGGCGGCCTGGGCCGCCGACCCCGCCCGGCAGTCCGGCTACGGCGGCGAGCGGGACCAGCACGTCTCCTGGACCGCCCCGGCCGCCGCCGACCCCCGGCTCGCCCACACCGTCGAACCGCCCGGCCGGCGCCCGGAGATCCCCGCCGCCGGTTCCGGCGGTGACGCCCAGCCGCCCGGGACCGCCGACCAAGGCCGAGGCCAGGGCCAGGGCCAGGGCCAGGTGCCGGTGCAGGGGCACGGGCACGGGCAGGGGCAGCCCGAGTCCGGCAGCACGTTCGTGTTCCGCCGGCCGGCCGCGGGGGACGGTCCCGCGGCCGGTGTCCCGGGGCCGGGCGGTCCCGCCGACGAGGGCACGATGACGTTCCGCCCGGTGGACCGACGGGAGCGCGGCGGCGGCCCGGCCGGTGCCGCCCCCGGCCGGCCGTCGGTGCCCGCCCAGGGCACCTCCGCGCCCGGCGGCTTCGGCCCAGGCCCAGGCTCCGGCCACGGCTCGGGCCCCGGCTTCGGCGCCGGGAAGGCCGCCGCCGCACGCGCCTCGGCCGCACCATCCCCCGCCCCCGCCCCGGCACCGGGACCGCCCCCGGGCCCGGCGCAGGGCCCGGCCTCCGCACCGGCCCCCGCCCCGGCTCCCGTCGCCCCGTCCCTGCCCCAGCAGTCCGGCCTGCCCCAGCCCGCCGCGGCCCCCGGCCCGCTGCCCACCCCGCTGACCAGCGGCCCCGGCGGCGGCCAGGCCTCCTGGGCCCAGCAGGTGCACCAACTCGCGGGAGCGGGCGGGGGCGCGAGTGCCGGTACGGGCGCCGCCGGGGCGGACGGGCAGCCCGTCGCCCCCTGGAAGCCCCCGGTCGAGGACCCGTTCCAGGCCCTGGCCCGCCGTCAGGCGGCGGCCCGGCCCGCCGGGATCGGCAAGCGGCTGGCCGCCCGTCTCGTCGACACGGTCGTCCTCGGGGCCGTCACCGCAGCGGCCGCCGTCCCGCTCGGCGCCCGGGCCGTCGACCACGTCGACGAGAAGATCGACACCGCCAAGCTGTCCGGCCGCACGGTCACCGTCTGGCTGCTGGACGGCACGACGGCCGCCTACCTCGGCATCGTCGTCGCCGTCCTGCTGGTCTTCGGGGTCCTGTACGAGGCGCTGCCCACCGCCAGGTGGGGCCGCACCCTGGGCAAGAAGCTCTGCGGGCTCCAGGTGCGGGACATCGAGGGCCACGAGCCCCCGTCGTTCGGCCCCGCGCTGCGCCGCTGGCTGGTCTACAGCGTGCCCGGGCTGCTCGGCGTGGGGGTCGTGGGCGTCCTGTGGTGCCTGTTCGACCGGCCCTGGCACCAGTGCTGGCACGACAAGGCGGCGCACACCTTCGTGGCGGGCTGACCGGATCGGCGGCGGGCCGACCGGGACGGCGTACACCGCGCGCCCGCGGTCATCCGTACGGCTGCTCGCCGGATGCGGCCGGACCCGGTTCGAGATCCACTCGGCGCATGAGCACCGAACCGCCCCCCGGCTCCGAACCGACCCCCGGCTCCGGACCCACGCCCCCTCCGGGCGGCCAGCCACCGCCGTCCGGCGGCGGCCCGCACGGCGGACGCAACCCGTACGACGACGGCCCCCGGGGCGAGGGCCGGCCGCGCGAGGGCGCTGACCCGTACGAGGGCGGCGGCCCGCGTGAGGAAGGCGGCCCGCGCGAGGGCGGCGGCCCGTACGGCGGGGAGAGCCCGTACGGCGGTGAGGGCGGCTTGTACGGCGGCGACAACCCGCCCGGCGGCGAAGGCGGCACCCACGGAAGCAGCCCGTACGGCGGCGGCGGTCCGTACGGCGGCGGCCCGCCCGGCGGCGCCCCCCACGGAGGAGGCCCGTACGGCGGCGGCCCCTACGGCGGCGGTCCCCACCTCGGTGATCCGCTCGCCGGGATGCCCCCGCTCGCCGACAGCGGCCGGCGCACCCTCGCGCGGATCATCGACCTGATCCTGGTCGGCATCGTCACCTGGGTGGTCACCTGGGGGCTGCGCGTCAACGAGTCCACGATGAACGCCGATCAGGTCCAGGTCGGCACGTCCCTGGCGCAGTCGGCCGTCGGCGTCGTCCTCTACCTCGCCTACGACACGTTCATGATCTCCAGGTCGGGCCAGACCCTGGGCAAACGCTGGCTGGGGATGCGCGTGGCCGACCTGAAGGACGGCTCCACCCCGTCCGCCGCGACCGCGCTGCTGCGCGCGGCGGTGCTCTGGATCCCGTTCTGGTTCTGCTGCGCCTGCATCTGGCTGGCGATCTGCGGGGGCTGGAGCTACTTCGACCGGCCCTACAAGCAGGGCCTGCACGACAAGGCGGCCAAGACGGTGGTGGTCAGCACCGAACGATGAGGTGACCTGGGGCGACCGGGCGGGGTGACCGGGCGAGCGGCCGGGCGTCAGGAGGCCGCCGTCGGCCCCTGGCCCCGCTTGACCCCGGCGAACACCGTCTCCCGCCGCGCGGCCGTCTCCCGCCGCGCGGCCGGCCTGGGCGCGGACTCGGGCGCCGCGGCCGGGGAGTCCTCCGCCGCCGCGGCGGCCGCGCGGGACTTCGGCAGCGGCACCGTCATCGCGACCAGCAGGCCCAGCGCGAGTGCGGCGAGGGCGATGACCGCGACCCCGACGCCCGAACTCGTCTGCGACAGCAGCAGCATGGCGAGCGTCGAGAAGATCACGGTGCAGGAACCGTAGGCGAGCTGTGCGGCGGTCGGACGAGGCATGGCAATCGTGTCCTCGGAAGGTCTTCGGAAGGTCTTGGGAAGGACTCGGGGGCGAGACGGGGTGGCGGCCTGGCTTTCCGCCGACTTCCGGGCGTTCCGCCAATCGACTCTAGTCCGCTGCATGCCCGAGAGGAACGTCCGGTAAGCGTGACCTAACCCACGGTGCCGGTGCATGGGGGGCGCACGGAGTCACGGCGCACACCGCCCGGCGCGGCATATGCGCCCGGCCGCCGCACCGACCCTCCCGATCCGCACCGGAGCGTCCGTAAAGCGAACGTCCGCTCCGCATAGTGCACTTGAACTGTCCAAGTCAAGGTCTGTCTTTTCTCGTAAACCTCTAGTCAAATGTCGTCACTTGAAAACACGTGTTGATCGCGCGCGGACCATCTCGTGGCAAAGAGACCCCCCTTCCGCGCGTGGAGGCGTGTCAGGGGAGGACATCAAGTGACAAGCAGACCCTGGACGTTCAGAGCGGCCGCGATCGGTGTCGCGCTCGCGGCGGCCACCGCCACGTTCTCGACGTTCGCAGTGGCCCAGGCCGCCACCACGGCCGGCGCCCCCGCCGCCGTCGACCGGCACGACCCGCAGCCGGCCGTGCAGCCCGAGCACAACCTCGACGGCCCGCTGAGCAAGACCCAGGACGCCCAGCGCCAGGAAGCCCTGAACCAGCTCATCGCCGGCAAGGCGAAGGTCCAGGACCGCCAGGGCTCCAAGGTGGTCGGCCTCAAGAGCAAGAAGGGCGACACCAAGTACGTCGAGCTGGGCCGGGAGAAGACCGACAAGATCTTCACCATCCTGGTCGAGTTCGGCGACCAGACGGACCCCAAGTACGGCGGCACCGCCGGGCCGCTGCACAACAAGATAGCCGCGCCGGACCGCAAGAAGGACAACTCCACGGCCTGGCAGAAGGACTACAACCAGAAGCACTTCCAGGACCTGTACTTCGGCACCGGCAAGAACACCGAGTCGGTCAAGAAGTACTACGAGAAGCAGTCCTCGGGCCGCTACTCGGTCGACGGCGAGGTCTCCGACTGGGTCAAGGTGCCCTACAACGAGGCCCGTTACGGCAACAACGCCTGCGGCTCCACCAACTGCCCCAGCGTGTGGAACGCGGTCAGCGACGGCGTCAACGCCTGGGTCGCCCAGCAGAAGGCGGCCGGCCAGTCGGATGCCGCCATCAAGGCGGACCTGGCCAAGTACGACCAGTGGGACCGCTACGACTACGACGGCGACGGCAACTTCAACGAGCCGGACGGCTACATCGACCACTTCCAGATCGTGCACGCCGGCGAGGACGAGTCCGCGGGCGGCGGCGTCCAGGGCAAGGACGCGATCTGGGCCCACCGCTGGTACGCCTTCGGCACCGACGCCGGCGCCACCGGCCCCACCGGCAACAAGCTCGGCGGCACCCAGATCGGGGGCACCGGCGTCTGGGTCGGCGACTACACCATCCAGCCGGAGAACGGCGGACTCGGCGTCTACGCCCACGAGTACGGCCACGACCTCGGCCTGCCGGACGAGTACGACACCGCAGGCGGCGAGAACTCCACCGGCTTCTGGACCCTGATGTCCTCCGGTTCCTGGCTCGGCCGCGGCGAGGACGCCATCGGCGACCTGCCCGGCGACATGAACGCCTGGGACAAGCTCCAGCTCGGCTGGCTGACCTACGACACCGCCAAGGCGGGCGTGAACTCCTGGCACAAGCTGGGCGTGTCCGAGTACAACACCAAGTACCGGCAGGCCGTGGTGGTCTCGCTGCCCGACAAGGCGGTCACCACCGAGGTCGTCAAGCCCGCGCAGGGCGCCACCCAGTGGTGGAGCGGCAGCGGCGACGACCTGAAGAACACGCTGACCCGGTCCGTGGACCTCACCGGCAGGAAGTCGGCCGCCCTCACCCTCGACGGCTGGTACGACATCGAGGCCAACTACGACTTCCTCTACACCGAGGTCTCCACCGACGGCGGCGCCAACTGGACCGCCCTGGACGGCACGGCCGACGGCCGGCCGATCCCGCGCGACGCCAGCGACAAGCCGGCCCTGACCGGTTCGGTGGCCGCCCACCAGAAGCTGGCCTACCCGCTGGACGCCTACGCCGGCCAGAAGATCCAGCTCCGCTTCCGCTACCAGACGGACGGCGGCGTGGCGCTCAAGGGCTTCGCGGCCGACGAGATCACGGTGACCGCCGACGGCACGCCGCTCTTCGCGGACGACGCCGAGAGCGCCGACCCGGCCTGGACGGCGACCGGCTTCTCCCGCATCGGCGGGTCCTTCACCAAGGACTACAAGCAGTACTACATCGCGGAGAACCGCCAGTACGTCTCGTACGACACCACGCTCAGGACCGGCCCGTACAACTTCGGTTCGGCCAAGCGCCCCGACTGGGTGGAGCACTACCCGTACCAGAACGGCCTGCTGATCTGGAAGTGGGACACCTCCCAGCCGGACAACAACACCGGCACGCACCCGGGCACCGGCCTGATCCTGCCGATCGACTCGCACCCGAACGTGCTCAAGTACAGCGACGGCACCCTGATGCGCAACCGCGTCCAGGCCTACGACTCGCCGTTCAGCCTGTACCGCACCGACGGCATCACGCTGCACAAGGCGGACGTCGCCACGAAGATCAAGTCGTCGAAGGGGGTGCCGGTCTTCAACGACCACACCAGCACCTACTACGACGCCTCGAACCCGGCCGCCGGCGTCAAGGTCACTGACACTGACACCCGGATCCAGATCACCAAGGAGGCCCACGACGGCTCCACGATCGAGCTGGAAGTCGGACGCGCGGTGAAGTAGAGGTAAAAAGCGCAGGTCAGAAACGTATCGGCGGCAACCCCCTGGCGGGTTGCCGCCGATCGTGTTTAGGTGCCTGCTGTGGTTCTCTTATTGACACCGACCGGAACGGGGACGTGAGCGCATGGCCGCAGGAGGTTTCAGCAAGCTGCCGGGCGGCACCGTGGTGGTGGCCCTCAACCTGCCCAGCCCCGCCCCCGACGGCCCCGGCGGCGTCCGCGTGCTCGTCCACGCCCACAACCGCGCCCGCGCCCTGACCCGGCTGCGCAACCTGGGCCTGCGCGCGGTCTACCTGCGGGGCAACACCGCCCCGCCCACCCCGGACGAGATCACCGCGGTCCTGCACCACCCGGACGGCCTGCTCTGGCGCACCTCGCCGGACGCTCCCGACAACGCTGTCGGCGCCGCGGCAGGCCCCCCGGAGCTGTGGCAGCCGATCAGGGCCCTGCTGCGCCGCCGGACGCCCGTCCAGGCGTAGGCCCGGCACATTCCGGTCCGCCCCGCCCGCCTACGCGACGACGGGCTTGCCCGTCAGCTCCACGCCCGCCGTGCGCAGCTCCTCCAGCGCCCGCTCGGTGGTCGGGGCGGCCACCCCGGCGGTGAGGTCGAGCAGCACCTGGGTGCGGAAGCCCTCGCGGGCGGCGTCCAGGGCGGTGGCCCGCACACAGTGGTCGGTGGCGATGCCCACCACGTCCACCTCGTCGATCTCCCGGGCCCGCAGCCAGTCGGCCAGGGACACGCCGTTCTCGTCGACGCCCTCGAAGCCGCTGTACGCGGCCGAGTAGGCGCCCTTGTCGAAGACGGCGTCGATCGCGCCGGAGGCGACGGCGGGCGCGAAGTTCGGATGGAAGCCCACGCCCTCGGTGCCCGCCACGCAGTGCGCGGGCCAGGAGCGGACGAAGTCCGGCTCGTCGGCGAAGTGCCCGCCGGGCGCGATGTGGTGGTCACGAGTGGCCACCACGTGCCGGTACCCGGCGGGCGCCTGCCCGATCAGCTCGGTGATCGCGGCGGCCACGTCGCCGCCGCCGGCCACCGCCAGGCTGCCCCCCTCGCAGAAGTCGTTCTGCACATCGACGACGATCAAGGCGCGGCGCATGGTGGGTGTCCTTCGGCTGTCGGGTCAGGGGGTGTGGGGGGCGGGCGGCTCGGCGGCGGGCACGGGCTTTAGTTACCCGAGCCCCCGGTGACGTACTCCGTCGGAAGGACGGGTTCCCCGCGCGAGAGCTGGGTCGCCGACAGCGGCAGCCCGGCCCGGGCGGCGGCGTGCCGCTCGCGTACCACGTCGAGCGGCTCGCGGCCGACCACCTCGCCGCCCTTGACCAACTCGGCCAGCAGCTCGCGGCCCACCAGTCCGGCGGGGACCGGGCCGGTGCCGACCACCTCGGCCTCGGCCACGCCGTCCGCGTCCAGGCGGCGGGCCGCCCACTTGCGGCCGCCGACGGAGGTCTTGCCGCCGCTGGACTTCTTCGCCACCGGCGTCAGCGGCGCCCCCGGATCGGCGGACTCGGCGCGGGCGACCAGCTTGTAGACCATCGAGCAGGTGGGGTGGCCGGACCCGGTGACCAGCTGGGTGCCCACGCCGTAGGCGTCCACCGGGGCGGCCGCGAGCGAGGCGATGGCGTACTCGTCCAGGTCCGAGGTCACGACGATCCTCGTGGCGTGGGCGCCCAGCTCGTCCAGTTGCTGGCGCACCCGGTGCGCGACCAGCAGCAGGTCGCCGGAGTCGATGCGCACCGCGCCCAGCTCGGGCCCGGCCACCTCCACGGCGGTGCGCACGGCCTCGGCGACGTCGTAGGTGTCCACCAGCAGGGTGGTGTCCCGGCCGAGCGAGTCCACCTGGGCCCGGAAGGCGTCCCGCTCGCTGTCGTGCAGCAGCGTGAAGGCGTGCGCGGAGGTGCCCACGGTGGGGATGTTGTAGCGGAAACCGGCGGCCAGGTCGGAGGTGGTGGCGAAGCCGCCGACATAGGCGGCGCGGGAGGCGGCGACCGCGGCCAGCTCGTGGGTGCGGCGGGCGCCCATCTCGATCAGCGGGCGCTCGCCGGCGGCCGAGGACATCCGGGAGGCGGCGGCGGCGATCGCCGAGTCGTGGTTGAGGATCGACAGGATCACGGTCTCCAGCAGCACGCACTCGCCGAAGGTCCCCTCCACCCGCAGCACCGGCGAGCCCGGGAAGTACACCTCGCCCTCGGGGTAGCCCCAGATGTCGCCGCTGAAGCGGTAGTCGGCCAGCCACTGCAAGGTGGGCTCGTCCACCACCCGCCGCTCCCGCAGATAGCCGAGCAGGCCCGCGTCGAAGCAGAAGTTCTCCACCGCGTCCAGCACCCGCCCGGTCCCGGCCACCACCCCGTAGCGGCGGCCCTCCGGCAGCCGCCGGGTGAAGACCTCGAAGACACTGCGCCGCTCGGCCGTACCGGCCTTGAGGGCGGCCTGCAGCATGGTCAGCTCGTAGTGGTCGGTGAAGAGCGCCGTAGAGGGAACGCCCACCCGTCGCCCACCCCCGCCCTTCTGCGGAAGCGCTTCGCGCGCATCTTCTTCCGGCAGCCCAAGGTCCGCTGTGTTCATGACCGAGGATCGTACTCCCATTTCGTCAGTCTGACGATTTAGGGGTGCGGTCCGTCACGGCCCTGCTCGTTTGTGCTCCCACCCCCCTGAGGTGGCAGCATGGGCCCTGTGACGGCAGCCGCACCCATCGAGATCGAGAAGACCGAGTCGGCGCAGGAGGTCTTCGCCGTACCCGAACCCGACGTCCCCTGGGTGACGATCGTCCACAACGACCCCGTCAATCTCATGAGCTACGTCGCCTACGTGTTCCAGACGTACTTCGGGTACTCCAAGGACAAGGCCACCAAGCTCATGCTCGACGTCCACCACAAGGGCCGGGCGGTCGTCTCCAGCGGCACCCGCGAGGAGATGGAACGGGACGTTCAGGCCATGCACGGCTACGGGCTGTGGGCCACCCTCCAGCAGGACCGCAAGTAGCGCGACACCAGCCCGCACCGGAAGCAGCGAACCTTCTCCATGCCTGGACACTTCGAACCGCTCCCCGGCGGCGGCGCGGCCGTCGCCCTCGACGAGGTCGAGATCTCCATCATCCGTTCCCTGGCCGTGCAGCTCCTGGAGCTGATCGGCCCCGGCCCGGCCGAGGAGGAGGGCGCCGACCCGCTCGCCGGGCTGTTCGCCGAGGGGCCGAGCGAGCCGCCCTCCGACCCGGTCCTCAAGCGGCTCTTCCCGGACGCCTACGGCGACCCCGGGCGGCCCCCGGCCGACGCCGAGGAGGCGGCCGAGCGGCGCGCCCACGCCGCCGAGTTCCGCCGCTACACCGAGAACGACCTGCGGGCCGGCAAGCGCGAGAACGCCCTGGCGGTGATCCACACGCTCGACGGGCTGTCCGCCGCCGGCGCGGGCGGGGCCGTCCTCGAACTGTCGCCCGAGGACTCCCGGCGCTGGCTCGGCGCGCTGAACGACCTGCGGCTGGCCATCGCCTCCCGGCTGGAGATCACCGAAGAGGACGAGGCCGACGACCTCTACCGCCTCCCGGACGAGGACCCGCGCAAGCCGATGGTGATGGCCTACCTGTGGCTGGGCGGGCTCCAGGAGACGCTCGTCTCCACCCTGCTGCCCTGACATCTGCCGCTATGTACGGATCGGGCGTTCGCTCAGCGGACGCTCAAATCCGGATAACGATCGCATCACCATCCTGACCGCTATGCACCCTTTGGTGCGGGTCTTGTCCGTTTTCTGCTGTGAGGTGCGTCACGGCACGCACCTGCGATCAGCTGTCCGAGCGTGGTAAATCTTCTCGACCGCCCGGCGAACACCACCCATGTTCGGCCGGGTGCGCCACCGAGCCGGCGACCGCCGGCGGGCACCACTCCATCATCCGGGGGGATCGAAACCCGATCCGCGGCCGACGAACGGTCCGGGTCGGCATGGAGAAAGGCGCACCACGCATGACCTCAGCGCAGGTCAAACAAGCACCCGACGGCGAAGAGGCCGTGCAGGACGGCGAGGGCTACCACCGCGGACTCGGCGCCCGGCAGATCCAGATGATCGCCATCGGCGGCGCCATCGGCACCGGCCTGTTCCTCGGCGCGGGCAAGGGCATCTCCAAGGCCGGCCCCAGCCTGATCCTGGCGTACGCCGTCGCCGGCTTCGTCATCTTCCTCATCATGCGCGCGCTCGGCGAGCTGCTGATGTACCGCCCGGTCTCCGGCTCGTTCTCGGAGTACGCGCGCGAGTTCATCGGCCCCTTCGCGGGCTTCGTGACCGGCTGGACGTACTGGCTGTTCTGGGTGGTCACCGGCATCACCGAGGTCACCGCCGCGGCCGCGTACATGACGTACTGGTTCGACATCCCGCAATGGGTGTCCGCGCTGATCTTCACCGTCGTGCTCTACGGCGCCAACCTGATCTCCGTGAAGCTCTTCGGCGAGCTGGAGTTCTGGTTCTCCATGGTCAAGGTCACCGCGATCATCGGCATGATCCTGATCTGCGTGGGCGTGCTGACCATCGGCTTCTCCGACGCCGGCTCCACCGCCTCCATGGGCCACCTGTGGAACGAGGGCGGCTTCTTCCCGCACGGTGTCGGCAGCACCCTGATGACCCTCCAGATGGTCATGTTCGCCTTCCTCGCCGTCGAGCTGGTCGGGGTCACCGCGGGTGAGTCCAAGAACCCCAGGTCCGTGCTGCCCCGTGCGATCAACACCGTGCCGTGGCGCATCGCCGTCTTCTACGTCGGCGCGTTGATCATGATCCTGTCGGTGGTGCCGTGGACGAGCTTCCACGCCGGCGCCAGCCCCTTCGTGGTCGCCTTCGAGAAGATGGGCCTGCCCGCGGGCGCCGGCATCGTGAACTTCGTGGTGCTCACCGCCGCCCTGTCCTCCTGCAACTCGGGCATGTACTCCACCGGCCGCATGCTGCGCGACCTCGCGCTCAACAGCCAGGGACCGCGGTTCTTCACCAAGCTGACCCGCAGCGGCACCCCGCTGGCCGGCACCACGTTCTCCGCCGCGCTGATGCTGGTCGGCGTCTGGATCAACTACCAGTGGCCGGGCAAGGCGTTCGACTACGTCGTCTCCTTCGCCACCATCTCCGGCATGTGGGCCTGGATCGTCATCCTGGTCTGCCAGATCCGCTACCGGGCCAGGTCCGACCGCGGCGAGCTGCCGAAGTCGGAGTTCCGCGCCCCGGGCGCCCCGTTCGCGAGCTGGTTCGCGCTCGCCTTCATCGGCATGGTGATCGTGCTGATGGGCATCGACAAGGACGCCAGGGTCTCGCTGTACTGCGCGCCGCTGTGGGGCCTGGTCCTCGCCGTCGCCTATCTGGTGCTCAAGCGCCGCAACCCGGAGGCCGCCGCCTTCCGCAGGCGCTGACCCCCCTCCCGCAGGACGTCCGGCCGGAGCGGCTACTCGTGGAACCCGCTCCGGCCACCGCTCAGGGCGTCCGGCATCTGGGCCGTTCCGTACCACCACCCGGTACGGAGCGGCCCTGCTGCTTATCCTTTGGCCCATGCTCACCATCACCCGGTCGCTCTACGACCAGATCGTCGCCCACGCCCGCGAGGACCACCCCGACGAGGCGTGCGGGGTGGTCGCCGGACCCGCCGGCACCGGCCGCCCCGAGCGGTTCGTGCCCATGCTGAACGCGGCCCGCTCGCCCACCTTCTACGAGTTCGACTCGCAGGACCTGCTCAAGCTCTACCGCGAGCTGGACGACCGCGACGAGGAGCCGGTGATCATCTACCACTCCCACACCGCGACCGAGGCGTACCCCTCGCGCACCGACATCTCCTACGCCAACGAGCCCGGCGCCCACTACGTCCTGGTGTCCACCGCCGACACGGACGCGGCCGGCCCCTTCCAGTTCCGCTCGTTCCGGATCGTGGCGGGCGAGGTCACCGAGGAGCAGGTCGAGGTGGTCGAGGCGTACTGAACCCGGTTTTCCCGAGGGGCGGACGGTTTCCGACCAAGGGGTGAGATCACACTCTGGGCAGCGGACCGGGAATCGTTACGATGAGCCCATGGTTCTCCACGACGTGCGCGACGAGACGCCGGGCACACCGCTGCTCGTGGCGCGGCTGCACGTCGACCTGTGCAGGTCGAACAGCGCCATCTGTTGACGTTCCCTGCCGCCGTACGGCCGTGAGCCGCGGCGCGCGGCCGCACACGCGCACCCCATGACGACACCTTCCTGAACAGGAGCCCGCCACCATGGCCATCGAGGTCCGCATCCCCACCATCCTCCGCACCTACACCGACGGCCGGAAGGCGGTGGAGGGGAACGGGGAGACGCTCGCCGCGCTCTTCGCCGACCTCGAAGCCCGGCACCCGGGCATCCAGGCCCGCATCGTGGACGGCGAGCAGCTGCGCCGCTTCGTCAACGTCTACCTGAACGACGAGGACGTCCGCTTCCTGGACGGCATCAACACCAAGCTCGCCGACGGCGACAACGTGACGATCCTGCCGGCCGTGGCCGGCGGCATGCGCTGATCGGCCGCTGAGCAGCGATGCGCTACGACTCCCCGCTGGCCGCGGTGGGCAACACCCCCCTGGTGCGCCTGCCGCGGCTCTCGCCGTCCGCCGACGTCCGGATCTGGGCGAAGCTGGAGGACCGCAATCCGACCGGCTCGGTCAAGGACCGTCCCGCCCTGCACATGATCGAGCAGGCGGAGAAGGACGGCCGCCTCACCCCGGGCTGCACGATCCTGGAGCCCACCTCCGGCAACACCGGCATCTCGCTGGCCATGGCGGCCAAGCTCAAGGGCTACCGCATGGTGTGCGTGATGCCGGAGAACACCTCCCAGGAGCGCCGGGACCTGCTGGGCATGTGGGGGGCGGAGATCATCCCCTCCCCGGCCGCCGGCGGCTCCAACACCGCCGTCCGGGTGGCCAAGGAGCTGTCCGCCGAGCACCCGGACTGGGTGATGCTCTACCAGTACGGCAACCCGGACAACGCGGGCGCGCACTACGCGACCACCGGCCCCGAGATCCTCGCCGACCTGCCCTCGGTCACCCACTTCGTGGCGGGCCTGGGCACCACCGGCACCCTGATGGGCGTCGGCCGCTATCTGCGCGAGCACAAGCCGGACGTGCGGATCGTCGCCGCCGAGCCGCGCTACGACGATCTCGTGTACGGCCTGCGCAACCTCGACGAGGGCTTCGTCCCCGAGCTGTACGACGCCTCCGTGCTCACCACCCGCTTCTCGGTCGGCTCCGCCGACGCGGTCACCCGCACCCGTGAACTCCTCCAGCAGGAGGGCATCTTCGCGGGCGTCTCGACGGGCGCCGCGCTGCACGCCGCGATCGGCGTCGGCCGCAAGGCCCTCCAGGCCGGTGAGAGCGCCGACATCGTGTTCGTGGTCGCCGACGGCGGCTGGAAGTACCTCTCCACCGGCGTCTACACGGCCGCCACCACCGAGGAGGCCATCGAGACACTCCAGGGCCAGCTCTGGGCGTAAGGCCAAGGCTTCCTCGGGCCCCCTCGGGGCCTCTTCGGCAGGCGCCGGACAGCCCGCCGGACCCGCATCAAGCGCGCGCCAGCCCCCTCCCACGAGGGGGCCAACCGCATCCTATGGAGTAGCAAAGAATTCCCGCCGGTACTGCCGGTCGCCCTCGGGCCGGAGCTACGTTCCTCCTCGCACCCTGACATGTCACGTTCAGCGGCATTCCGGGGTGTCTGAATGTCATGCTCATGACTGCGCGGTTCTGCCGCCGCTACGCGCGTCACGGGCCTGCCCGGAGCGAGAAACCCCACTTCCCGATGGAGGCAGTACCCCATGCGTGAGTCACGCCCGAGCGGGCGCAGACGGAGTCTCACCAGACTCCTCTCCGTCGCCTTCCCCGCCCTCGCCCTCAGCCTCGCCGGCTTCACCGCGGCACCCACGGCCGGGGCCGCCCAGGCCGCGGCGCCCACCTCAGCGACCCACACCTCCCCGGTCACGCAGAACGCCACCGCGCTGACCGCCCCCGAGCGCCAGACCTTCCACACCACCGGCAAGGCCGGCCAGAAGGTGCCCACCCAGCACCTGTGCGCCACCGCCGCACCGGGCCACGCCTCCTGTTTCGCCCAGCGCCGCACCGACATCAAGCAGAGCCTCGCCGCGGCGCTGGCCGCCGCCGCGCCCTCCGGCCTGTCCCCGGCCAACCTGCACAGCGCCTACAACCTGCCCACCACGGGCGGTTCGGGCCTGACGGTGGCCCTGGTCGACGCCTACAACGACCCCAACGCCGAGTCGGACCTGGCCACCTACCGCTCGCAGTTCGGCCTCTCCGCGTGCACCAAGGCCAACGGCTGCTTCAAGCAGGTCAGCCAGACCGGCTCCACCACCTCGCTGCCCACCAACGACAGCGGCTGGGCCGGTGAGGAAGCGCTCGACATCGACATGGTCAGCGCGGTCTGCCCGAACTGCAGCATCATCCTGGTCGAGGCCAACTCCGCGACCGACTCCGACCTCGGCACCGCCGAGAACGAGGCCGTCACGCTCGGCGCCAAGTTCGTCTCCAACAGCTGGGGCGGCGACGAGTCCTCCAGCCAGACCAGCGAGGACACCCAGTACTTCAAGCACCCGGGCGTCGCCATCACCGTCTCCGCGGGCGACTCCGGCTACGGCGCCGAATACCCGGCGACCTCCCAGTACGTGACGGCCGTCGGCGGCACCGCGCTGACCACCGCCGCCAACTCCCGCGGCTGGTCGGAGTCGGTGTGGAACACCAGCTCCACCGAGGGCACCGGCTCCGGCTGCTCCGCCTACGACCCCAAGCCGAGCTGGCAGACCGACACCGGCTGCGCCAAGCGCATGGAGGCCGACGTCTCCGCGGTCGCCGACCCGGCCACCGGCGTCGCGGTCTACGACACCTACGGCGGCTCCGGCTGGGCGGTCTACGGCGGCACCAGCGCCTCGTCCCCGATCATCGCCGGCGTCTACGCCCTCGCCGGCACCCCGGGCTCCGGTGACTACCCGGCGAAGTACCCCTACAGCCACACCGGCAACCTGTACGACGTGACCAGCGGCTCCAACGGCTCCTGCTCCACCTCGTACTTCTGCAAGGCGACCACCGGCTACGACGGCCCGACCGGCTGGGGCACCCCGAACGGCACCACCGCGTTCACCTCGGGCGGCGGCGGCACCGGCAACACGGTGAGCGTCACCAACCCCGGCAGCCAGTCGACCACCACCGGCGGCTCGGTCAGCCTCCAGATCAATGCCACCGACAGCGCCGGCGCGGCCCTCACCTACAGCGCCTCCGGCCTGCCCGCCGGCCTGTCGATCAACAGCTCCACCGGCCTGATCACCGGCACCGCCGCCACCGCCGGCACCTATCAGGTCACGGTCACCGCGAAGGACTCCACCGGCGCCACCGGCTCCACCTCCTTCACCTGGACCGTCGGCACCGGCGGGGGCGGCACCTGCGGCTCCGCGCAGCTGCTGGGCAACGCGGGCTTCGAGTCCGGCAACACCACCTGGACCGCCTCCAGCGGCGTCATCACCAACGACAGCGGCGAGGCCGCCCACAGCGGCTCCTACAAGGCGTGGCTGGACGGCTACGGCAGCACCCACACCGACACCCTGTCCCAGTCCGTGACCATCCCGTCCGGCTGCAAGGCGACGCTCACCTTCTACCTGCACATCGACACGGCCGAATCCGGCAGCACCGCCTACGACAAGCTCACGGTGACGGCCGGCTCCAAGACCCTGGCCACGTACTCGAACGCCAACGCGGCCTCCGGCTACGCCCAGAAGTCCTTCGACCTGTCCTCGCTGGCCGGCTCCACGGTCTCGCTGAAGTTCAGCGGCGCCGAGGACTCCTCCCTGCAGACCAGCTTCGTCATCGACGACACGGCGCTGACGACCGGCTGACCCGTCCCGCGCACCGCGCCCAGGCCCCGGCCGGATCACCGGCCGGGGCCCCGGCGTGCGCGGCGGAAGGGATCCTGATGTGCTGGAGGAACGTCACATCGGCATCAGGGCACTCGGCCCCGGAACGGGACAGCAGAAAGGCGGCCGCTCCCATGCGCCGTACGACGCTCCACCGCACCACCGTCGCCACCGCCGCGGCGGCGGCAGCACTGCTCCTCGCCGGCTGCGGCGGACAGCAGGACGGCAAGGGCTCCGCGGGTCCCACGCACGGCGGCGGCACCGCGACCGCCCCCGCCTCACCGGCCGGCTCCACCACCCCGCCGCCGCGGACCTCCGGTCCCGCACCCGCCTCCCCCGACCCGACCGCCTCCGGACACCCCGCCGGCTGCGCCGGTCACCTCCAGCTCTCCGCCGCCGACTCCGGCCGCACCCTGTGCCTGGCCGTCGGCGGCGAGCTGCGGCTGACCCTGGACGGCAGCAAGGACCGGCCCTGGAGCCCGGTCCGGGCCGAGGGCGCCACTCTGAGGACCGGCAACCCGGGCATCGTGATGCTGCCCGGCGACGCGCTGGCCGCCTACACCGCCGTCGAGCCCGGCACGGCGCACCTGACCTCGACCCGGCCCGCCTGCCCGGCCGCACCCGGCCGGATCTCCTGCAAGGCCCTCCAGGAATGGACGGTCACCGTGAAGGTGACGAAGCCATGAGACGCACCGCCATGAGACCCACCCCCGCCCCGGCGCTCAGCCGGCCAGGTACCGCACCTGGTCCCACAGCACCGGGTCCACGACCCCCACCCGGCGCCGGAAGTCCCACACCGGCACCTCGCGCACCTCGTCGGTCTCCAGGAAGCTGGTCCGCCCGTGGGCGTCCCCGACCGAGCCGGGCGGCAGCGGGATCACCCCGGCGCGCTCGTCGTGGAACTTGCTGGTGATCTTGGCGACCCGGGCGCGCTTGCCATGCACGGACAGCACCAGACAGGGCCGGTCCTTCGACCCCGGGCCCTCCTCGTAGGGCACGTCGGCCCACCAGATCTCCGCGGGCCGCGGCCGGACGGCCCCGGCCTCCGGCCGACCCGGCGGCCGCGACCGCCGCCCGGCGGGCCGCCGCCCGCGCCCCCACCCGTCGACGAGCGTGGCGACCAGCGCGAGCAGCACCACCGCCGCGAGCGCCAGCCACCAGGACGTGTCCATAACCATGACGTTACCGGCGCACGCCTTTCTATGCGCGCCCTCTGCGACGCCCCATGCGCCCCACGTCCAGCCGAACCGGTGACACCACAGGTGAGTTCGCCCACAACCGCCCTTGCCGAAGGAGCCAGGGGCCGCCGCGCGCCTTACCCTCGACGGACCGCACGACCCCCGTCACCTTCCGTATCCAACCCGCCAGCGGAGGTTTCTGCTCCATGAAGCTCACCGTCGTCGGCTGCTCGGGGTCGTTCCCGTCCGCGGAATCGGCCTGTTCGAGCTACCTCGTAGAGGCCGACGGCTTTCGGCTGCTCCTCGACATGGGCAACGGCGCCCTGGGCGAGCTGCAGCGCCACTGCGGTCTCTACGACCTCGACGCGATCTTCCTGAGCCATCTGCACGCCGATCACTGCATCGACATGTGCGCGTACTTCGTCGCGCGCTACTACCGGTTCGACGGCGGCCGTTGCGACCCGCTGCCGGTCCACGGCCCCGAGGGCACCGAGCACCGGCTGACCACGGCCTACGCCGACACCCCCTCCGCCTCCTCCATGAGCGAGGTCTTCGACTTCCACACGGTCAAGCCCGGCACCTTCGAGATCGGCCCCTTCACCGTGCACACCGACCGGGTCGCCCACCCCGTGGAGGCGTACGCCATCCGCGTCGAGCACGGCGGCCGGACGCTGACGTACTCCGGTGACACCGGCATCAGCGGCGCCCTGGACGAACTCGCCCGGGACGCCGACCTCTTCCTGTGCGAGGCCGCCTTCACGGACGGCAAGGAGGACATCCCCGACCTCCACCTCAACGGCCGCGAGGCCGGGGAGGCCGCCGCCCGCGCCGGCGTGGGCCGGCTCGTCCTCACCCACATCCCGCCGTGGACCGACCCGCAGATCAACCTCACCGACGCCCGCGCGGCCTACGCCGGCCCGGTCGAGCTGGCGGCGCCGGGAGCGACGTACGAGATCTGAACGCCGGCGGCGGTGTCAGCGGTGCCGGCGGCACGACGAGGCCCCCCGGGCGGCTGCTTCCGTTCTAGTGGTCGTCGCAACACCTCAGCTCAGGGGATGCGATGGACTTCAAGATTCGGGAGGACCGGGGGCAGGCGTCAGGCCGCAAGGCCCTGGTCCGTGAGCGGGAGGAATACTTCCGGCTCATGGACCAGGGCGTCAGCAGCATGGAGGCTTGCCGGATCGTCGGCATC
>NZ_JBEYVW010000025.1:0-84060 GCF_040644175.1 Streptomyces sp. NPDC047017
TGCGTTTCCGACTCTATCAGACCGTTTTCCGATCCGATTTCCTCGGTGCTTTCCAGGTTCCCGCTTCCGCGTTTCCCTTTCCGGCGGTTCCGACTTTATCAGAGATTCTGAGTCGGATTTCCCGCCCCTCCGGGAGTGTCCTCCGTACGCATGAAGCGTTCGGGTTCCCGTCCTGGCGGAGCCGTAAACGTACTGGAGCGGGGCGCCCCGATGCAAATCGAGGCGCCCCGCTGCCACTTCGTGCGGACGAGCCGCCGTAGGACGGCCGTCCGGCCGGTCAGACCTCCACGACGACCGGGAGGATCATCGGCCGGCGCCGGTAGGTGTCCGAGACCCACTTGCCCAGCGTGCGGCGGATCAGCTGCTGCAGCTGGTGGGAGTCGGCGATGCCTTCCTGGGCGGACTTCTCCAGGGACTGGGCGATCTTGGGGATCACCGCGCCGAAGGCGGAGTCGTCGATGCCGGAGCCGCGCGCCTGGATGTGCGGGCCGCCGGTGACCTTGCCCGTGGTGGAGTCGACCACCACGAAGACCGAGATGATGCCCTCGTCGCCGAGGATCTTGCGGTCCTTGAGCGCGGGCTCGCCCACGTCGCCGACGGAGAGGCCGTCCACGTAGACGTAGCCGGCCTGGACCTTGCCGGAGATCCTGGCCTTGCCCTCGACGAGGTCGACGGTCACGCCGTCCTCGGCGATGACGATCCGGTCGTGCGGGACGCCGGTCATCGCGCCCAGCTCGGCGTTGGCGCGCAGATGGCGCCACTCGCCGTGCACCGGCATCAGATTCTTCGGGCGGCAGATGTTGTAGAAGTACAGCAGCTCACCGGCCGAGGCGTGGCCCGAGACGTGCACCTTGGCGTTGCCCTTGTGGACGACGTTGGCGCCCCAACGGGTCAGGCCGTTGATGACCCGGTACACCGCGTTCTCGTTGCCGGGGATCAGCGACGACGCGAGGATCACCGTGTCGCCCTCGACGATGCGGATCTGGTGGTCCCGGTTCGCCATCCGCGACAGGGCCGCCATGGGCTCGCCCTGGGAGCCGGTGCAGACCAGGACCACCTCGTGGTCGGGCAGGTCGTCCAGCGTCCTGACGTCCACCACCAGGCCCGGCGGCACCTTCAGGTAGCCGAGGTCCCGGGCGATGCCCATGTTGCGGACCATGGAGCGGCCGACGAAGGCGACCCGGCGGCCGTACTCGTGGGCGGCGTCCAGGATCTGCTGGATGCGGTGGACGTGGCTGGCGAAGCTGGCCACGATGATCCGCTTGCCGGCACCGGCGAAGACCTGGCGCAGCACCCCGGAGATGTCCCGCTCGTGCGGGGTGAAGCCGGGGACCTCGGCGTTCGTGGAGTCGCTCAGGAGGAGGTCGATGCCCTCCTCGCTCAGCCGGGCGAACGCGTGCAGGTCGGTGAGGCGGTTGTCCAGCGGCAGCTGGTCCATCTTGAAGTCGCCGGTGTGCACCACCATGCCGGCCGGAGTGCGGATGGCGACGGCCAGCGCGTCCGGGATGGAGTGGTTGACCGCGACGAACTCGCAGTCGAAGGGGCCGATGCGCTCCCGGTTCCCCTCGGCGACTTCAAGGGTGTAGGGGCGGATGCGGTGCTCCTGGAGCTTCGCCTCGATGAGCGCCAGGGTCAGCTTGGAGCCGATCAGCGGGATGTCCGGCTTCTCCCGCAGGAGGTAGGGGACGCCGCCGATGTGGTCCTCGTGACCGTGGGTGAGGACGATGCCCTCGATGTCGTCGAGGCGGTCCCGGATGGACGAGAAGTCCGGCAGGATCAGGTCGATTCCGGGCTGCTCCTCCTCGGGGAAGAGTACTCCGCAGTCGACGATCAGCAGGCGGCCGCCGTACTCGAAAACGGTCATGTTGCGGCCGATCTCGCCGAGGCCACCGAGCGGGGTGACGCGGAGGCCGCCGGCGGGCAGCGCCGGGGGCGGGGCGAGTTCGGGATGCGGATGACTCAAAAGACCCTCCTCACCACACGCGCCACGTACCGGTGGGGCACGTGGCGCGCGTGACGTTCGTGCAGAAGCAGTTGTCGGTCATGGGATGCGGGCACCGGTGGCCCGCGGGTGACGTGCTTGTTCAGTTGTGGAGCCCGGTGCCCGGCGGGGTGCCGGGTGGAGCCGGGCGGTGCGAGGGATCTCGCGAAGTCTCGTTGTCAGAGCTGTACCCCGCCGGCGGCAAGATCGATCTTGAGCTGTTCGGTCTCTTCGGACGTCAGCTCGACCATGGGCAGCCGCAGCGGTCCGCCGGGCAGGCCCAGCAGGGCGAGCGCGGCCTTGGTGGTCATGACGCCCTGCGTGCGGAACATGCCGGTGTAGACCGGGAGCAGCTTCTGGTGGATCTCGGTGGCCTTCTGGACGTCGCCGGAGGTGTAGGCGTCGATGAGGGCACGCAGGTCCGGGGTGACGACATGGCCGACGACCGAGACGAAGCCGACCGCGCCCACCGAGAGCAGGGGCAGGTTGAGCATGTCGTCGCCGGAGTACCAGGCGAGACCGGAGCGCGCGATGGCCCAGCCGGCCCGGCCGAGATCGCCCTTGGCGTCCTTGTTCGCGACGATCCGCGGGTGCTCGGCGAGGCGGACGATGGTCTCCGTGTTGATCGGGACGCCGCTGCGGCCGGGGATGTCGTAGAGCATGACGGGCAGGCCGGTCGTGTCGGCGATGGCCGTGAAGTGCCGGTACAGGCCCTCTTGCGGGGGCTTGTTGTAGTACGGCGTGACGGTGAGCAGGCCGTGCGCGCCGGCCTGTTCGGCGGCGCGGGCCAGCTCGATGCTGTGGTGGGTGTCGTTGGTGCCGACGCCGGCCACGACGTGGGCGCGGTCTCCGACGGCCGCCACGACCGCGCGTACGAGGTCGGTTTTCTCCGCATCGCCGGTGGTGGGGGACTCGCCGGTGGTGCCGTTGACGACGAGGCCGTCGTTGCCTGCGTCCACCAGGTGGGCGGCGAGCCGCTGCGCGCCGTCGAGGTCGAGTGCGCCGTCCGCCGTGAAGGGCGTGACCATGGCGGTGAGGACCCGCCCGAAGGGGGTCTGCGGAGTCGAGGTCGGAGCCATGGGTAACACGCTACTCGCTGCTCCAGGCGGGGTCTGCCCTCGGGGCGGGCGACAAAGGGGGACAAGGTGGAGCCCGGCACTGCCTGCTCGGGGGTTCAAGCAGTGCCGGGTCCGTTCGATCAGGCTAGATAACTTCCATAAATGCCGCAATACGGACACTTCGCACGGCTGATCCGTACATCTGTCCCCGCGGTGCCCGCGCGAAGAAGGGTTACGGCGCGACTCGCCCGTTGGCGTTGAAGGCGGCGTGGGTGAGCGGCATGAGCTTCGCCCACCCGGCCTCCATCTTCTCGCCCACCATCTCGATCTCCCGCTGCGGGAAGGACGGCACCTTGGCCAGCTCGTGCTGGGTGCGCAGGCCGAGGAAGTGCATCAGCGAGCGGGCGTTGCAGGTGGCGTACATCGAGGAGAACAGGCCCACCGGCAGCACCGCGCGGGCGACCTCGCGGGCGACACCGGCCGCCAGCATCTCCTGGTAGGACGCGTACGCCTCGCGGTAGGTGTCCTCCATGACCCGGCCGACCAGCTCCTGCTGGGCCTGGGTGCCCTCGACGAACCGGTACTTGCCCGGGCGGCCCTCCTGGACCAGCTTGCGGGAGGCGTCGGGGACGTAGAAGACGGGCTGGAGCTCGCGGTAGCGGCCGGACTCCTCGTTGTAGGACCAGCCGACGCGGTGGCGCATGAACTCGCGGAAGACGAAGATCGGGGCGCTGATGAAGAACGTCATCGAGTTGTGCTCGAAGGGGCTGCCGTGCCGGTCCCGCATCAGGTAGTTGATCAGGCCCTTGGAGCGCTCCGGGTCCTTGTCCAGCTCGTCCAGGGACTGCTCGCCGATGGTCGAGACGCGGGCCGCGAACAGCACGTCGGCGTCCGACGCGGTGTGCTTGACCAGCTCGACGGTGACGTCGCTGCGGAAGCTGGGCTTCTGGTCGTCGGCGGGGGTGTCGGTCACGGTGTGCGGGGTCCCTTTCTTCACGTCTGACGGGCGGCGCCCACTCTACGGGCCGCCTGTGACATCGGGGCGTCCTGTGCCCGGGCGCGACATCTTCGGTGAAGTTCTGCGAATTCGGGGGAAGCGGGCACCTTTCGGGACAGTCGTGCGTCTGTATGGGTGAGACACCCCCGTTCGATCCCGAAGGGAGCCGTACCCGCGATGTTCCGCAGGCGTGAGCCCGTCCCGTTCGCCTTCGTCGCCGAGGCCGACCGGTTCCGGAGCAATGTCACTCCCCCGCCGTCCGGGCGGGCGTCCTTCGGTCAGATAGCCGGGCGCTGCCTGCTGGGCCTGACCATCGTCGCGGGGATCGTGGGCGCCCTGGTCCTGGGCATGCCCGCGCTGTCGCTCACGCACTCCCCCACGCAGACGCAGCAGGCCTCGCACGGGCACTGACCGCCCGGCCAACCGCCCGGCCACCCGGGCGGCCCCCCGCGAGTGGTGAGCGAGAACACAGACGGATAGCCTCACCGGGCACAGCCCCTGCGTGGACGAGTGAGGACCCGCCGTGCCCCTGCCCTTCCTGACGGCCGACCGTGCCTTCGACGCAGCGGACGACGTCGCGCTGCCCTTCGACGACCGTGAGCGCTGGCGGCGCCCCTACCGGCCCGGTCCGTGGCGGGTGGGCGCTGCGGCGCTCGTCCTGCTGCTCGCCTCGTTCGTGCTGCTCGCGGGGGTGGTGATCGCGCTCACCGGCGAGCCGGCCTCCGCCGCGGTCTGCCTGGCGGTGGGCGTGGCCGTCATCGCCGCGGCGCTGCGGCTGCTGCGCATGGGCGTGTGGGTCGGCGCCCGGGGGCTGCGCCAGGTGAGCTTCCTGGTCAGCCGTACGACGCCGTGGGCGCAGGTGGTCAGCCTGCGCACCGCGCAGCAGCCGGTGCGCTGGCTCGGGCTGCCGCGCACGGTGCAGGGGCAGGCGCTGCTGATGGTGCGCCGGGGCCGGGCCCCGGAGACCGTGCCGCCGCTGCTGACCACCCACGGCGCCGATTTCCTGGGCCGTGCCACGGCGTTCGACCGGGCGGCGGACGCGGTGCAGGCGTGGGCCGCGGAGAACACGCCGCGCTGAGAATCCTCCTCGCCGGCGAACGCTCTTCGGTGGGGCGGGCGGCCGGGTCGCGGCTCGGTCGCTGACGCGGGTGCCGCTCGCACCGGTGGGTCCGGTCCGCGGCGTGCGGACCGGACCCACCGGTGTGAGGGATGCGGGGCTCAGGGAGCCGGGAGTGGTCTGCCGTCGTGCAGGGCGATCGCCCGCTGCATCGCCTTGCGGGCGCGCGGGGTGTCGCGGGCGTCGTGGTAGGCGACGGCGAGCCGGAACCAGGTGCGCCAGTCGTCGGGGGCGTCCTCGGTCTCGGCCTTGCGCCGGGCGAAGACCGCGTCGGCCGAGTCGCGGTCGATGCGTCCGCCGGGGGTGCGCTCCAGCTCGTCGACGGGCAGCCCGCCCTCGGCGTCGAGTTCGGTGGCCAGGGCGTTGGCCCGGCGGACGAACTGGGTGTTCTTCCACAGGAACCACAGTCCGATCACCGGCAGGATCAGGACGGCGATGCCGAAGGTGACCGTCACGAGCGTGCCGGACTCGATGAGCAGCACGCCGCGGCTGCCGACCAGGACGAAGTAGAAGACCAGGACGGCGGCCGTGACGAGGTAGGTGATCTTCGCGCGCATGGGGGTCGGGGCTCAGTTCAGGTCGAGGAAGTGCTCCAGGCCGAAGGTCAGGCCTGGAGTGGTCACCACGCGGCGGGCGCCGAGCAGGATGCCCGGCATGAAGCTGCTGTGGTGGAGCGAGTCGTGGCGGATGGTGAGGGTCTCGCCCTCGCCGCCCAGCAGGACCTCCTGGTGGGCGAGGAGGCCGCGCAGGCGCACGGCGTGCACCGGTACGCCGTCGACGTCGGCGCCGCGGGCGCCGTCCAGGGCGGTGACGGTGGCGTCCGGCGCCGGGGCCGTGCCGGCCTGGCGGCGGGCCTCGGCGATGAGCTGGGCGGTGCGGGTGGCCGTGCCGCTGGGCGCGTCGGCCTTGTCGGGGTGGTGGAGTTCGACGACCTCGACGGACTCGAAGTACGGCGCGGCGAGCTGCGCGAACTTCATGGTCAGCACGGCCCCGATGGAGAAGTTCGGGGCGATGAGCACACCGGTCTGCGGGGACCGGGAGAGCTGGTCCGTCAGCCGTGCGAGGCGCTCGTCGGTCCAGCCGGTGGTGCCGACGACGGCGTGGATGCCGTGCCCCACGCAGTAGTCGAGGTTGTCCATGACCGAGTCCGGGGTGGTCAGCTCGACGGCCACCTCGGCGCCGGTCTCGGTCAGGGTCTCCACCTGGTCGCCGCGGCCGAGGGCGGCGACCAGCTCCATGTCCTCGGCGGCCTCCACCGCCCGTACCGCCTCGGAGCCGATCCGGCCCTTGGCACCGAGGACCGCCACGCGCAGCTTGCTCATCTCATGCTTCCTTAGACCGGAGGGGGGATACGTCCGAGGGGTTACGCGACCGCGTCGTGCAGGCGGGCGGCCTGCTTGTCCTTGAGCGGGCCGATGACCGACAGCGACGGGCGCTGTCCCAGGATGTCCCGGGCGACCTCGCGGACCTCGTCCGGGGTCACCGCGGCCATCCGGGCCAGCATGTCGTCGACGGAGATCTGCTCGCCCCAGCACAGCTCGCTCTTGCCGATGCGGTTCATCAGCGCGCCGGTGTCCTCCAGGCCGAGGACGGTGGAGCCCTGGAGCTGGCCGATGGCGCGGCCGATCTCGTCGTCGCTCAGGCCGTGCTCGGCGACGTGGTCGAGTTCGTCGCGGCAGATCCGCAGCACGTCGTGCACCTGGCTGGGGCGGCAGCCGGCGTAGACGCCGAACAGGCCGCAGTCGGCGAAGCCGGAGGTGTAGGAGTACACGCTGTAGGCGAGGCCGCGCTTCTCCCGTACCTCCTGGAACAGGCGCGAGGACATGCCGCCGCCAAGAGCGGTGTTGAGCACGCCCAGGGCCCAGCGGCGGTCGTCGGTGCGGGCCAGGCCGGGCATGCCGAGGACGACATGGGCCTGTTCCGTCTTGCGGTTCTGCACCTCCAGGCGGCCCGCGGTGCGCAGGGCGCGGCGGCCGTCGCGCGGGGCGAGGGGCACGGCGGCGGCGTCGCGCAGGGCGCCGGCCTTCTCGAAGGCGGCCCGGACCTGGCGTACGACCTTGGCGTGGTCGACGTTGCCGGCGCAGGCGACCACGAGGTGGGTCGGGTCGTAGTGCTTCTTGTAGAAGCGGCGGATGCGGTCGGCGGTGAGGGCGTTGACCGTGTCGACGGTGCCGAGGACCGGGCGGCCCAGCGGGTTGTCGCCGAACATGGTGTGCGCGAACAGGTCGTGCACGCAGTCGCCCGGGTCGTCCTCGGTCATCGCGATCTCTTCGAGGATGGCGCCGCGTTCGACGTCGACGTCCTCCTCCCGTATCAGCGAGCCGGTGAGCATGTCGCAGACCACGTCGATGGCGAGCGGCAGGTCGGTGTCGAGCACGCGTGCGTAGTAGCACGTGTACTCCTTGGCGGTGAACGCGTTCATCTCGCCGCCGACGGCGTCCAGGGCCGCGGAGATGTCCAGGGCGGAGCGGCGCTCGGTGCCCTTGAAGAGCAGGTGCTCCAGGTAGTGCGTGGCGCCGCCCAGGGCGGGCGTCTCGTCGCGGGAGCCGACGTGCGCCCAGATGCCGAAGGTGGCCGAGCGGACGGAGGGCAGGGTCTCGGTGACGATGCGCAGGCCGCCCGGGAGGGTGGTCCTGCGGACGGTGCCGATGCCGCCGGTGCCCTTGATCAGGGTTTGGGTACGGGCGACGGCCCGCGCCTCCGAGGAGGTGCGGGCCGTCGCCTTCGAGCTACGGGACGTCACTTGGCGGCATCGTCCTTCTGCTCTTCGCCGCCCTCTTCGCCCTCGATCACGGGGATCAGGGAGAGCTTGCCGCGGGAGTCGATCTCGGCGATCTCGACCTGGACCTTGTGGCCCACGCCGAGCACGTCCTCGACGTTCTCCACGCGCTTGCCGCCGGCCAGCTTGCGGATCTGCGAGATGTGCAGCAGGCCGTCCTTGCCGGGCAGCAGGGAGACGAAGGCGCCGAAGGTGGTCGTCTTGACGACCGTGCCCAGGTAGCGCTCGCCGACCTCGGGCATCGTCGGGTTGGCGATGCTGTTGATCGTGGTGCGGGCGGCCTCGGCGGACGGGCCGTCGGCGGCACCGATGTAGATGGTGCCGTCGTCCTCGATGGTGATCTCGGCGCCGGTGTCCTCCTGGATCTGGTTGATCATCTTGCCCTTGGGGCCGATGACCTCGCCGATCTTGTCGACCGGGATCTTCACGGTGATGATCCGCGGCGCGTTGGGGGACATCTCGTCCGGCGTGTCGATCGCTTCCATCATCACGTCGAGGATGTGGAGGCGGGCGTCACGGGCCTGCTTGAGGGCGGCGGCCAGGACGGAGGCGGGGATGCCGTCCAGCTTGGTGTCGAGCTGAAGGGCGGTCACGAACTCCTTGGTGCCGGCGACCTTGAAGTCCATGTCGCCGAAGGCGTCCTCCGCACCGAGGATGTCGGTGAGGGTGACGTAGTGCGTCTCGCCCTCGATCTCCTGGGAGATCAGGCCCATGGCGATACCGGCGACCGGGGCCTTGAGGGGCACACCGGCGTTCAGCAGGGACATGGTGGAGGCGCAGACCGAGCCCATGGACGTCGAGCCGTTGGAGCCGAGGGCCTCGGACACCTGGCGGATCGCGTAGGGGAAGTCCTCGCGCGCGGGCAGCACCGGCACCAGGGCGCGCTCGGCGAGGGCGCCGTGGCCGATCTCGCGGCGCTTGGGGGAGCCGACGCGGCCGGTCTCGCCGGTGGAGTACGGCGGGAAGTTGTAGTTGTGCATGTAGCGCTTGCGGGTCACCGGGGAGAGAGTGTCCAGCTGCTGCTCCATGCGGAGCATGTTGAGGGTGGTGACGCCCAGGATCTGGGTCTCGCCGCGCTCGAACAGCGCCGAGCCGTGCACCCGCGGGATGGCCTCGACCTCGGCGGCGAGCGTACGGATGTCCGTGACGCCGCGGCCGTCGATGCGCTTCTTCTCCTTGATGACGCGCTCGCGGACCAGGGTCTTGGTCAGCGAGCGGTACGCGGCGGAGATCTCCTTCTCGCGGCCCTCGAACTCGGGCAGCAGCTTCTCGGCGGCCAGGCCCTTGACGCGGTCCAGCTCGGCCTCGCGCTCCTGCTTGCCGGCGATGGTGAGCGCCTGGGCCAGCTCGGGGCGGACCGCGGCGGTCAGCGCCTCCAGGACGTCGTCCTGGTAGTCGAGGAAGATCGGGAACTCGCCGGTCGGCTTGGCGGCCTTGGCGGCGAGGTCCGACTGGGCCTTGCAGAGCACCTTGATGAAGGGCTTCGCGGCCTCCAGGCCGGCGGCGACGACCTCCTCGGTGGGGGCCTCGGCACCGCCCTTGACCAGCTGGATGGTCTGCTCGGTGGCCTCGGCCTCGACCATCATGATCGCGACGTCGCCGTCCTCCAGGGCACGGCCGGCGACGACCATGTCGAAGACGGCGTCCTCCAGCTCGCTGTGGGTCGGGAAGGCGACCCACTGGCCGTTGATCAGCGCGACGCGGACGCCGCCGATCGGGCCGGAGAAGGGCAGGCCGGCCAGCTGCGTCGACGCGGACGCGGCGTTGATCGCCACGACGTCGTACAGGTGGTCGGGGTTGAGGGCCATGACCGTGCAGACGACCTGGATCTCGTTGCGCAGGCCCTTGCGGAAGGAGGGGCGCAGCGGGCGGTCGATCAGGCGGCAGGTGAGGATCGCGTCCTCGGAGGGGCGGCCCTCACGGCGGAAGAAGCTGCCGGGGATCTTGCCGGCGGCGTACATCCGCTCCTCGACGTCCACCGTGAGGGGGAAGAAGTCGAGCTGGTCCTTGGGGTTCTTGGAGGCGGTGGTGGCCGACAGCACCATGGTGTCGTCGTCCAGGTACGCCACGGCGGAGCCGGCGGCCTGCTTGGCCAGGCGGCCCGCCTCGAAGCGGATGGTGCGGGTGCCGAAGGAGCCGTTGTCGATGACGGCTTCGGCGTAGTGGGTCTCGTTCTCCACTAGCGTTTTCTCCGTTACTTGTCGTCTTTCGTCCCGCCTCGCCCGTGTGGCGGGGGGACGGTGGTGGAGAAGCGCCTCGTCTGGTGCGGGCCGGTCTTCGATCGAAGCACCCGGGGCCTGTTCGCCCGGGGGCCACTACCGAGGACCGGCGGCGGCGAAGCGCGCTTCTCCTCGTTCCTCGTGGTGCGCGAGGGCCCTGTCCGCACGAGGGCAGGGGCCATCACGCTGTGTCATTTACGATGCGTCCTGCTACCACATTACAAAGCGGCAGTGACACTGCGCATGTTTCCCCGCGTACGGCGGGACACTCCGCGGTGTTCTCCGCGGCCGCCGCACGCGCATACGGCGAAGGGAGCGGCCCCCAGTCCTGTGGGAACCGCTCCCTTCACGGCGTCTTACTTGGCGCCGCCGGCCGCACCGCGGCGGATGCCGAGGCGGTCGACCAGCGCGCGGAAGCGCTGGATGTCCTTCTTCGCCAGGTACTGCAGCAGGCGACGGCGCTGACCGACCAGGATCAGCAGACCACGGCGGGAGTGGTGGTCGTGCTTGTGGGTCTTGAGGTGCTCGGTCAGGTCGGAGATCCGACGCGACAGCAGGGCGACCTGGACCTCGGGGGAGCCGGTGTCGCCCTCCTTGGTACCGAACTCGGAGATGATCTGCTTCTTCGTAGCGGCGTCGAGCGACACGCGTACTCCTCATGGTCTGTGACTGGCCACCGAGTGCCCCAGGTCTGCGTCGCTGGGGAGCTTCCGTTACTCGGGAGGCGGGGATCCGCTGGGCGCGGCCTCCAGGGTGCGCAGGGTGTCCTGCGGTGCTCCGGGGGTGCGTACACGAACGGCCGTCACTCAGGGTACCAGGCGGAGGCGGGCGGTCCGCCCGGGGTTTCCGGGGCCCCGCGCGCGGGACCGTCCGTGCCACTACGCTGGCCCGGCACCGTGTACGTACGTCGGGAAGGGGTCGCTGCGAGATGGCGGAGACGGAAGCGGAGATCAAGGCACGCAAGGAGCGGGAGCGCGACGAACTGTACGCGCTGGACATCTCCGGCGTGGAGTGGCAGTGCGCGCCGGGCACGGAGGAGCACGAGGAGCGGGTCGAGATCGCCTACCTGCCGGACGGCGCCGTGGCCATGCGGTCGTCCCTCG
This sequence comes from Streptomyces sp. NPDC047017, assembly GCF_040644175.1. Lineage (NCBI taxonomy): Bacteria > Bacillati > Actinomycetota > Actinomycetes > Kitasatosporales > Streptomycetaceae > Streptomyces > Streptomyces sp. NPDC047017. The sequence goes on from NZ_JBEYVW010000025.1 coordinate 11,255, forward strand.
ACCACGACACCGTGCTCCGCTATACGGAGGCGGAGTGGCGGGCGTTCGTGCTGGGCGCGCGGGACGGGGAGTTCGACCTGGAGCCGGCCCCGCACAACGGGGGCCTGGACCAGGGCTGAGGGGCGTACGGAAGCGCACGCCGGCGTACGGGAGCGTACGCAGGTGAAAGGGGGCGGCACGCGCGCGCGTGCCGCCCCCCGCGCCGTCCGGAGGCCGCGTCCGGAGACCGGAGGCCGGCATCCGCCGTCCGGGGCCCGGATCACTTGCCGGCGGCGCCGCCGCCGATCCCGAGGACCAGCCAGGTCCACCGCTTCTGCTTGCCGGACGGGCCGTCCGCGGCGTGGCTGCCGAAGAACAGGCGTCCGTTCTGCACGACGACGTCGCTCGCGTCCAGCACGGTGAGCGGTTGCGCCTCCTGGGCCACGTCGAAGTAGAAGTACGGCGTCTCGGCCCCCGTCCGGGGGTTCAGGCTCACCAGGGCCGAGGGCGCGATGTGGTCGTCGTCCAGGCGCAGGGCGAGGAGCTGGTCGCCGCTCATCCGGACCGGGTACAGCAGGGCGCCCGGCCCGGACTCGAACTTCTTGACCGTGTTGCCGGTGGCCAGGTCGAAGCCGATGACCCAGTTGGAGTTCTCCAGGCCGCCCGCGTCCTTGCTGCGCACGAACGCCTGGCCCGCGCCGACCGCGATGGTGGGGCAGTCGTCGAGGACGAGGTAGTCGGTGTCGTCCGAGCATTCGCCCAGGTAGTTGCCGCTGTTGAGGCGCATGGTGGCGCGGCTCTCGCCCCGGTCGTCGAGGGAGAGCAGTTCGGTGTAGCCGGTCTCGCCCGCCGCGACGGCGAGGACGGCCGGCTCGGTGGAGGGCACGCGCAGGTCCCTGATGCCCGGGGTGGCGGCGTACGTCCACAGGACGCGGCCGGTGCGCGGGTCGAGCTTGCGCACCTTGTAGGTGGACGACTGCCACGAGGTGGGGTCCGCGCCGGCGTTCCAGCAGCCGAGCCGGTCGAGCAGCGCCTGCCCGCCCGCGACGCCCATGTCCTGGCACCGCCCGGGCGCCTTGGTGCGCCACAGCCGCTTGCCGAGATCCATGTCGTACGCCTCGGCGCCGCCGCCCCAGCTCACGGCCACCGTGGCGTGGGCGAGGGTGACGCTGGGGGTCTCCTGGCTGCCGGCGGCCCTGGCGACGGGGAAGTCCTGTTCCCAGAGCTTCCGCCCGTCGTCGAGGTCGACCCAGGTCAGGTGGCTGCACGGGGCCTGGGCGTCGTTCGCGCGCGCCCGGGACAGGACGGCCGTGCGGTTGTCGCCGCTCACATGGCGGGTGTATCCGCAGATCAGGCCGGGGAGCCGGAGCCGCCACACCTCGTCGCCCGGCTTGGCGTCCGAACCGATCCGCAGGCCGACGAGCGTGCTCTGGATGCCCTTGGCCAGGATCTTGTCCGTGGCCCACATGCCCGGCAGTTCCTCGTGCTCGCCGGGGCCCAGGTCGTCGAGCGAGAAACGGAAGGCCATGACGCCGTTGGTGCTCGCGGGCCGCTTCTCGGCCGTCTCCCGGACGTCGAGGCGGTCCTGACCGGCGGCGGACGGCGGCTTGTCGTCCCCGGCCTGGCTCCTGCCGTGGTTCACGGCGAGCAGGCCGGCCACGGCCAGGGCCGCGACGACGACGATCGAGGCGAGTACCAGCAGCCTGTTCTTGCGGCGCTTCTTCCGCTGGCCGTCCGCCGCCAGGGCGGACTGCGTGTACATGGAAGGCGGTGGGCCGAAGCTCACGCGGGAGGGTCCCTTTCTGTGGAGCGCTCAGGGGGTGTTCACGAGGTTTTCAGAAGGTGTTCAGAGGTGTTCAGGGAGCTTTCAGGGGCGGGCGGAACGGCCCCTCACTATGCACGGCGGCTCCGGGGCGGTACGGATCGGGTCCGGACCGGGATGGTCAACGCGGCTGCGGGCAAGGCTCATTCGGCGGGCGCCGACAGGCGGTGCTCGCTTTCGTCACCAATTGCTCATGGATGCGCCCGGTTTGGCCCCTCTTGCGGTGCCGTATGCCGCAATTCCTGCCGGGTTGTGCGGGAGTGGGCAGGGGCTCGGAGGCGGACGGGCCTGCCTGGGCGCGGCTCCTGGTGATTAGGCTGGGAGGGGGGCGCGATGCCAGAACCCGTGGACCGGGTGTCGCCGTCCCGGGGGGAGTCGGTGCATCGGACGACCTCGAACGACCAAGGACGAAGAGAAAAGGTCGCCCCGACACGGCGTTGAGGGGGCTCGACCGCACCAGGAGGACTCTGTGAGCAGCGATCGGGACGGGAACCGCGGGGGCTGGGCCACGCCCGGCGACGACCAGCCCGACGCGGCGTCCGCCGTGGAGACGACGGGCGAGTTCACCATCGACTACGCGCCGCCGGCCTGGTACACGCAGAACGCGTCGGCCGGGCCGGGGGGTTCGGGCGATGGTTCGGGGGCCGCGAGTGACGGCTCGGGGGCGCCGGGCGCTTCCGGGACTCCGGGGGCTTCTGAGACTCCGGGAGCCGGGGGTGGCGCCGGGGCGGCGGGTGCGGGGAGTCCGGCGGGGCCGGGTGGTCCCGTCGCCGGTGCTGTTCCGCCGGTCGCTCCTCGTGGGCCGGTGCCAGGGCTGACTCCGCCGCCGCACGCGACCGGTGCGCCGTACACGCCGCCGCCGGCGGCGGGCCCTTCCTTCACGCCCCCTCCGCCTCCGCACGCGCCGTCGCCCGCGCCCGGGGCGCCCTACGTGCCGCCCGCGCCGGGAGCGCCCTTCGCACCCCCTGCGGCACCTCCCGCGCCCGCGCCCGGGGCGCCGTACACGCCGCCTTCTCCTCCCGCGCCCGGTGCGGCCTTCCCGCCTCCGCCGGTGGCGGGGAGCGCGGTCGCCGTACCCAAACTTCCGGTGGGGAGCGGGTTCGAGCCGCAGCGGCAGGGTACGGAGCCGTCCACTGCGGACGCGGCCGCTCCCGAAGCGCCGGCACCCGAGCCCGAGCAGGACGCGAACTGGGGTGCCGGTGACCTCGAAAGCGGTGCCACCATGCGGTTCTCCGCCGTGGCGCTAAGGCGGGCGATCGCGGAAGGGTCCGAAGGGGCCGAAGGGTCCGCCGAGGCCGAGGCCGGGGCCGGGGCCGGGGCCGAGGAGCAGGACCCGGCGCCGGAGGGGGCGCAGCAAGAGGCGGCCGAGGGTTCGGACGGGGCGGATCTCGCCCACGCGGCCGGGGCTCGGGAGGCCGCCGACGCGGACGGTGCCGCGGAGGATGTGGACGCCGCCGAGGCGGGGTCCTCCGACGTGGATACGGCCGGGGCAGGGGACGCCACCGCCGGGGACGACGAGCCGACCGGCGCGGCGGAGACCGGCGCGGGGACTCCGGTCGATGACGCTCCGGCGGACGACGCTCCGGCCGACGCCGAGTCGACCGGTTCTGACGCGGAGGCGGCCTCGGACACGGGCTCCGGTGCGGCCGGGGCCCAGGCGGCGGGCGTCGGCGGCGATGCAGGTGAGGGGGACGGTGACAGCGGCGACACCGACGCCCCGGACGACAGGCCGGAGGACCCCGCTGCCGCGGACGCACAGCCCGAGGCCGCCGGGGTCCACGACGACTCCGTAGCGGACGACACCCCTGCCGCCGAGCCCCGGGATGCCGTGCCCCAGGACGCCGTACCCCATGGTGCGGAGCCGCAGGACGCGGTGCCGTCGGACGCCGTGCCCCCGGCTGCCCCGGCCCCCGCGAGCCCCCCGCAGGGCTCCCCCGCGGCCTGGGCTCCCCCGCCGCCCATGCCCCAGGGACCGGTGCCGCCCCTGCCGCCGTCGTACCAGCCTGCCGCGCCCGCACCGGCGGCCCAGTGGCCCGCGCAGCCGCAGCCCGAGCCGGCGCCGCCCACGCGACCGCAGCCGCCGCAGCCCTTCCAGCCGCAGCCCCCGCAGCCGGCGCCCACCGCCTGGAACGCGCCGTCCGCCGCCCCGGCACCGCCGCCCGCCCCGGCGCCTGCTCCGGCCGCCCCGCAGCCTGCGTACGGCTTCCCGCAGACGCCCCCGGCCCAGCAGCCCCCGAGCGGCCCCGCCCCCGCGCCGAACGCCCAGCCCGGCTACGGCTTCCCGCAGCCCCCGGTCCAGCAGCCCCCGAACGGGCCCACGCCCGCGACGGACGCCCCGCAACCGGCGTACGGCTTCCCCCAGACGCCCCAGGCCCAGCAGCCCCCGAGCGGCCCCGGCCCCGCCGCGGACGCCCCGCAGCACGGGTACGGCTTCCCGCCGCCCCCGGAGCAGCCGCGGCCCCAGGTCCAGTCCCAGGTCCCGGCCCCCGGCGCACCGGAGGCACAGGGCGCGCCCGGGGCTCAGCCCGCACCGAACGCTTCGGGTGTGCCCGGCGGTTACGGCTTCCCGCCGCCGCCCGCGCAGCCGGACGGCGCCCAGCCCCAGCCCCAGGCCCAACCCCAGCCGTCCGCCCCGGCCCCGGCCCCGGCGCCCGCTGTGCCGCAGCAGCCCGTCGATCCCCGGCTCGGGGCCGCCTGGCCGCAGCCCATACAGCACGACCAGCGGCAGCCGACCAACCCGGGGGCCGCGCCGCTCGGTTACACGGCGGCCGTGGAGCTGTCCTCGGACCGGCTGCTGAACAACAAGAAGCAGAAGGCGCGCAGCGGACGTCCGGCCGCCGCCGGGTCCCGGTTCCGGATCGGTGCCAAGAAGGAGGAGGCCGAGCGGCAGCGGAAGCTGGACCTGATCCGGACTCCGGTGCTGTCCTGCTACCGGATCGCGGTGATCAGCCTCAAGGGCGGTGTCGGCAAGACGACCACCACCACCGCGCTGGGTTCCACGCTCGCCACGGAACGGCAGGACAAGATCCTCGCCATCGACGCCAATCCCGACGCCGGTACCCTCGGCCGCCGGGTGCGCCGGGAGACCGGGGCCACCATCCGCGACCTCGTGCAGGCGATCCCGTACCTCAACTCCTACATGGACATCCGGCGGTTCACGTCCCAGGCGCCCTCCGGCCTTGAGATCATCGCCAACGACGTGGACCCGGCCGTGTCCACCACGTTCAACGACGAGGACTACCGGCGCGCGATCGACGTGCTGGGCAACCAGTACCCGATCATCCTGACGGACTCCGGCACCGGTCTGCTCTACAGCGCGATGCGCGGGGTGCTGGACCTCGCCGACCAGCTCATCATCATCTCCACGCCGTCCGTGGACGGTGCCTCCAGCGCCAGTACGACGCTGGACTGGCTCTCCGCGCACGGGTACGCGGATCTGGTCGCGCGGTCCCTCACCGTGATCTCGGGGGTGCGCGAGACCGGGAAGATGATCAAGGTGGAGGACATCGTCTCCCACTTCGAGACGCGCTGCCGCGGTGTCGTCGTGGTGCCGTTCGACGAGCATCTCGCCGCCGGTGCGGAGGTCGACCTCGACATGATGCGGCCGAAGGTGCGGGAGGCGTACTTCCACCTCGCGGCCATGGTCGCCGAGGACTTCGTCCGCCACCAGCAGGCGCACGGCCTGTGGACCTCCGACGGCAACCCGCCCCCGGTGGCGGCCCCGCCGATGCCCGGCCAGCCCGTCCCGGCCCAGCCGTATCCGGGGCAGCCCGCGCCGGGACAGCCCTACCCGGGACAGCCCTACCCGGGGCAGCCCGTGCCGGGACAGCCCTACCCTGGCGCACCGGCCCAGCAGCAGCCGTACCCCGGCCGGCCCGCCCAGGGGCAGCCGATGCCGGGCCAGCCGTACCCCGGACAGCCGGGCCACCCGGGCGACCCGGGCCACCCGATGCAGCCGGGCCAGCCCGTTCAAGGCCAGCCGTTCCCGGGCCAGTTCGCCCCGCAGCCGCCGCAGGCGCAGCCGCAGCCGCGACCGGACCAGTTGTACGGACAGCCCGCCCCCGCGCCGGGACAGCCCTACCCGCAGCCGCCGGCACCCGGCCAGCCCCTGCCGGGCCATCCCGGACAGCCGGGTCAGTACGCGCCTCCGCCGCACCCCGGACAGCCCTACCCCCCGCAGCCCGGCCACCCCCAGCCCCCGCAGGGCCAGGGAGAGGGTCAGGCCACCCCGCCCCCTCCCCCGCCGCAGCAGTAGCCGCGGGCAGTAGCCCGCCGCACTCCAGGCCCGCGCCGTCCCCCGACGGCGCGGGCCTTCGCGCGTTCGCGGACAGAACCGGTGGGAATCAGCCGTCACGCTCTCACCAGGAAGGCGTCAGTGGTCTCCACCAATGGGGACACGTGAGCGACACACTTGTTATTTCCGCAGGCCACATGGCGTTTGACATACCGTTGACGCGCGCAGACTGCCGCTGATAGACACACTTTTCATTCCGCCGGCGCCATCCGATCAAGCTCGTTCAAGCCCGTTCACACTCCTTCCAGCTCGTTCCAGCCTGTTCACTTTTGTTCAAGCCCGCTCCGCGCGGAGCGCACAGCAGCCGCACGGGCGTGACGACGCGAGGTCACCGAGTCATGAACACACGAGATCAGCACGGCAGAGGACGTACCGGCCCCCGCCCGGCGACCGCACGGCTGGCCGCCGCCGCGGGCGCCGCCGCACTGCTCCTCGCGTCCGCGATCGCCGCGCCTGCGGCCCAGGCCCGGACCCAAACCCAGCCCGCGGCCGCCGCCGCGGCCGCGCAGAGCACGGCGGGAACCGGCAAGCACAGCGACAAGGTCCTCACCGTCGCCGTGGCGCAGAGCGTCGACTCGCTCAGCCCCTTCCTCGCGGTCCGCCTGGTCAGCACGAGCATCCACCGGCTGATGTACGAGTACCTGACGAACTACGACCCCAAGGACAACCACGTCGTCCCGGGCCTGGCCACCCGGTGGGAGTCGTCGCCGGACAAGCTGACCTGGACGTACACCATCCGCACCGACTCCAAGTGGTCGGACGGGCAGCAGGCCACCGCCGAGGACGCGGCCTGGACGTTCCACAAGATGATGACCGACACCGGCGCCGCCACCGCGAACGGCAGCTTCGTCGGCAACTTCGCGGAGGTCACCGCGCCCAGCCCCACCCGGCTGGTGATCCGGCTGAAGAAGCCGCAGGCCACGATGACCGCGCTCGACGTGCCGATCGTGCCGAAGCACGTCTGGGAGAAGGTCGGGGACTTCTCGAAGTTCAACAACGACAAGAGCTTCCCGATCGTCGGGAACGGGCCGTTCGTCCTCACCGGCTACAAGCCGGACAGCTATGTGCGGCTGAAGGCCAACAAGAGCTTCTGGCGGGGCGCGCCGAAGTTCGACGAGCTGGTGTTCCGCTATTACAAGGACCAGGACGCCGCGGTCGCCGCGCTGCGCAAGGGCGAGGTGTCGTTCGTGGCGGGGTCGCCGTCGCTGACGCCCGCCCAGGCCGCCTCCCTCAAGGGCGACAAGGACATCCACGTCAACGACGCCCCGGGCCGCCGCTTCTACGCCCTCGCCACCAACCCGGGCGCGCGGGCCAAGGACGGCACGAAGATCGGCGACGGCGATCCGTCCCTGCTGGACGAGCGGGTGCGGCACGCGCTGTTCATGGCGGTGGACCGCAAGACGATCGTCGACAAGGTGTTCCAGGGCCACGCGGTCGAGGGCCAGGGGTATGTCCCGCCGCGTTTCACGCCGTACTTCTTCAAGCCGTCGGCCGGCCAGGAGCTGGCGTACGACCCGGTGAAGGCGGGGCAGCTGCTCGACCAGGCGGGTTACCGGAAGAACGCCGACGGCAAGCGGGTGGGCAAGGACGGCAGGCCGCTCGACTACCGGGTGCTGTGCCACGCCACCGATCCCAATGACAAGGCGGTCGGCAAGTACCTCCAGGAGTGGTGGGGCAAGCTCGGCATCGGGGTCGGCCTCGACTGCCTGGACAACGTGACCGACCCGTGGCTCGCGGGCAAGTACGACCTCGCCTTCGACGGCTGGTCCGTCAACCCCGACCCGGACTTCGTGCTCTCCATCCACACCTGCGCGGCCCGCCCGCAGACCCCCAAGGACACCGGGGCCACGGACGACTTCATCTGCGACCGGACGTACGACCAGCTGTACGCCCAGCAGCTCGCCGAGTACGACCCCGCCAAACGGGCGGACATCGTCCGGCGGATGGAGTCGCGGCTGTACGACCTGGGATACATGAACGTCATGGCCTATCCGAACGCCGTCGAGGCCTACCGCACGGACCAGATCAAGTCGATCACCACCATGCCGTCGGCCGCGGGCAACATCTACGGGCAGGACGGCTACTGGAGCTGGTGGTCGGCCGTCCCGGCGGACTCCGGCTCCGCCGGTGGTGCGTCGTCGACCGGGGTGGTGATCGGGATCGCCGCCGGTGTCGTCGTCCTGGTCGGTCTCGGGGTGCTCTTCGCGGTGCGCCGCCGGTCGACGGCCGACGACCGTGAGTAGGGCGGGCGTGGCCGCCGGGCCGGTGGTGTCCGAGCCGGCGGACGCGGGCGCGGGCTCCGGCCCTGCGGGCGCGGGGCGGTCGGCGCGGGCGCGCGCCCTGGCCGGCTATCCGCGCTACGTGGCGGGCAAGCTGGCCGGCGCGGCCGTCTCGCTGCTCGCGGTCCTCGTCACCAGTTTCTTCCTGTTCCGGCTGATCCCGGGCGACCCGGTGAAGTTCATGACCGGGGGCCGCCCGGTCTCGGCCCAGCAGATCGCCGCGTACCGGCGGGAGTTCGGCCTCGACCTGCCGGTGTGGCGGCAGTTCACGCAGTACTGCGGCAAGGCGCTGACCGGGGACCTGGGCACCTCGTACCAGTTCCATGTGCCCGTCCTCGACAAGATCACCGAGGCGCTGCCGAACACGCTGCTGCTGACCGGTACGGCCTTCGTGCTCTACACGGCGCTGGGGATCTTCCTCGGCACCCGTTCGGCGTGGCGGCACGGCCGGCTCGGTGACCGGCTCAACACCGGGCTTGCGCTGACGCTGTACTCCATCCCGTCGTTCTGGCTGGGCCTGCTGCTGATCGTCGTGCTGTCGGTCGGCGTGGGCCCGGTGCCGGGGCTGTTCCCGACCGGGGGCATGGAGTCGGGCGGCAAGGAGGGCTTCGCGTACGTCCTGGACGTCGTCCACCATCTGGTCCTGCCGGTGGTGACGCTGGTGGCGGTGGAGTACGGGCAGACGCTGCTGGTCACGCGGTCGGCGCTGCTGGACGAGATGGGCGGCGACTATCTGACGACCGCGCGCGCGAAGGGGCTCAGGGACGATCTCGTACGGCGCCGGCACGCCGTGCCGAACGCGCTGCTGCCCACCGTGACCCTGATCTTCGTCAATCTGGGGCGGACGGTCGCCGGGGTGATCCTCGTCGAGACGGTGTTCTCCTGGCCGGGGCTCGGCGGGCTGTTCTACCAGGCGCTGAGCGTGCCCGATCTGCCGCTGGTGCAGGGGCTGTTCTTCGTCTTCGCCGCGGCGGTGATCATCATGAACACCCTCGCCGACCTGCTGTATCCGCTGCTCGATCCGAGGGTGGGCCGATGACCGCCGAGACCACCGGCACCGCTGACTCGCCCGACTCGGCCGGAGCCGCAGGGGCCGCAGGGGCCGCAGGGGCCGCCGAGGGCGCCGGGGCCGGTGCGGGACCCGGTGCCGGTGCGGGACCCGGTGCCGGTGCGGGACCCGGTGCGTCCGGTCCACGCGCTCTGGCGTGGCAGCGGCGGCGGGCCTCCGCCGCGCGTTTCTGGCGGGAGTACCGCCGGCATCGGGCAGGCGTGTTCGGGCTCGCCGCGCTGGTGCTGTTCGCGCTGGTCGCGCTGACCGCGCCGCTGACCGTCGGCTCCGACGTGTCGAGCGTGACCGACGCGCCGGGGCAGCCGTTGCAGGGACCCAGCGGGCACTTCCCGCTGGGCACCGACCAGTTCGGGCGGAACCTGCTGGGGCTGGTGATCTGGGGCTCGCGGGTCTCGCTCCTCGTGGGGCTGCTCGCGGCCGTGCTGTCGGTGGCGATCGGGGCGCTCATCGGGATCACGTGCGGGCACTTCCGCGGCTGGTACGCCACGGTGATGATGCGGGTCACCGACTGGTTCCTGGTGATGCCGACGCTGGTGCTCGCCATCGCGCTGGCGACCGTCCTGTCCCGTTCGCTGGGCACGGTCGTGCTGGCGATCGGCGTGACCACCTGGCCCACCACGGCCCGCCTGGTGCGGGCGCAGACACTGGCGGTGGAGTCACGGCCGTACATCGAACGCGCCAAGGCGCTCGGCGGCGGCCACTGGCACATCATGTCCCGGCATGTGCTGCCCAATGTGATGCCGCTGGTCCTCGCGCAGACGACCCTGATCATCTCCTCCGCGATCCTGGCCGAGGCGACGCTCGCCTTCCTCGGGCTCGGGGACCCGACCGTGGTGTCCTGGGGCGGCCTGCTCCAGGACGCGCGGGAGGCGGGCGCGGTCAGCTCCGGCGACTGGTGGTATCTGGTGCCGCCGGGCATCGCCATCGCGGTGGTCGCGCTGGCGTTCACGCTGTGCGGGCGTGCGGTGGAGGCCGTGCTCAACCCGAGGCTGGGGGTGGCGCGTTGAGCCTGCTCGACGTACGGAACCTCGAAGTGACCTATCCCGGCGGCGCGGCGGCCGTGCGCGGGGTCGACCTGTCCCTCGCCGCGGGCGAGAAGCTGGGTGTCGCGGGCGAGTCCGGCTGCGGCAAGTCGACGCTGGCGCTGGCGCTGCTGCGGCTGCTGCCGGCCGGGGCCCGGATCGGCGGGGAGATCCTGCTGGACGGCGAGGACGTGCTGACGATGAAGTGGGGCCGGGTGCGGGCGGTGCGCTGGGCGGGGGCGTCGATCGTCTTCCAGGGCGCGATGCACTCCCTCAACGCCGTGCACCGCGTCGGCGACCAGATCGCGGAACCGATTCTGCTGCACCGCCGGGCGACCCCGGCGGGCGCCCGGAAGCGGGCCGGTGCGCTGCTGGAGCAGGTCGGGCTGCCGGCCGCGCGGGCGTCCGCCTATCCGCACGAGCTGTCGGGCGGGCAGCGGCAGCGGGTGATGATCGCGATGGCGCTGGCCTGCGATCCGCGGCTGATCGTCGCCGACGAGCCCACCACCGCGCTGGACGTGATGATCCAGGCGCAGATCCTGCGGCTGATCGAGGCGCTGGTGAGCGAGCAGGACGTGGGCCTGATCATGATCAGCCATGACCTCGCCGTCCTCGCCGACACCTGTGACCGGCTCGCGGTGATGTACGCGGGCCGGGTGGTCGAGGAGGGCCCGGCGCGGCAGGTCTACGAGGACGCCCGCCACCCGTACGGCAGGGCGCTGTCGGGGGCGTTCCCGAGGATCGGTGACCCGGGCTCGCGGTTCGCGCCGCGCGGGCTGCCGGGTGATCCGCCGGACCCGGCGGCGGTGCCGTCCGGGTGCGCGTTCCATCCGCGCTGCCCGGTCGCGCTGGACGTGTGCGCCGCCCAGGACCAGGTGCTGCGGGGGGCGGGCGCGGGCCGGCGGGCGGCGTGCGTGCACGTGGACGGGGACGGGGGTGGGGGCGGAGGCGGAGACAGCCACGGGGAGCATGGCCGAGCCGTGTCCGGTGGCATCGCGTCCGCGCCGGACGAGGAAGTGGGGAGCAGTACCGCATGACGACCACCACGCCGCCGCTGCTGAGCGTCGAGGGCCTGCACGTCACCTTCCCCGGCCGGCACGGCGGGCCGGCCGCCCGGGCCGTGGACGGGGTGGACCTCGACATCCGGCCGGGCGAGATCGTCGCGCTGGTCGGCGAGTCGGGGTGCGGCAAGACGACGCTGGCCCGCTCGCTGCTCGGGCTGGTCCCGCCGACCGCGGGCCGCGTCACCTTCGACGGGGCCCCGCTGAACCGCTCCGCCCGCGCGCTGAAGGCGTACCGCAAGCGGGCCCAGCTGATCCTCCAGGACCCCAGCGGCTCGCTCAACCCGCGGCACACGGTGTACGACGCGGTGGCCGAGGGCCTGCGCATCCACGGGTACCCGGGCGACGAGCGGGCGGCGGTGGCCGGGGCGCTGTCCCGCGCCGGGCTGCGCCCTCCCGAGCGCTTCTTCCTGCGTTATCCGCACGAACTGTCCGGCGGTCAGCGCCAGCGGGTCGTCATCGCGGGCGCGCTGGTCCTGGAACCCGAACTGCTCGTCGCCGACGAGCCGGTGGCGTCCCTGGACGCGTCGGTGCGCGGCGAGATCCTGGCGCTGCTGCTGCGGCTGCGCACCGAACTCGGCCTGGCCGCGCTGGTGGTGACCCACGATCTGGGCCTGGCCTGGAACATCGCCGACCGGGTCGCCGTGATGTATCTCGGCCGGATCGTGGAGACCGGCGAGGTGGAGCAGGTGCTGACGGCGCCCCGGCATCCGTACACCCGGGCCCTGCTGTCGGTCCTGCCGGAGGCCACCGGCGCTCCGGTCGTCCTCACCGGTGAGCCGCCCGATCCGTCCCGCATCCCGGGCGGCTGCCGTTTCCACGCCCGCTGCCAGGTGCTGGCGAGCGGCGAGGCCGGGCGCGCGGGCGTCGCGGACGCCTGCCGCGGCCAGGACCTGCCGGTCCTGAACGGCGGCGCCCAGGCCCAGGTCGCCTGCCACTGGGCCCTGACGGAGCAGGAGGCGGAGGCGGGGACGGGGACGGGGGCAGCGGGGGGTGCGGCGGCGGTGCCGCCGGGCTGAGCCGACGGACCCAGCGGCTCGGGTGCGCGGTGTCGCGCGCGGTACGCGGTGTCGCGCGCGATACGCGGTGTCAGGCGCGGTGCGCGGGACAGGCGCGGTGCGCGGGTCAGGCGTGCCGGATGTCGGCCACGAGGATCTCGCGGCACTTCTTGACGTCCTCGGCCATCGTTTCGAGGAGGGCGTCCAGGGAGTCGAACTTGGCCTGGCCGCGCACGAAGGCGACGAAGTCGACGGCGACGTGCAGCCCGTACAGGTCGAGGCCGACACGGTCGATGGCGTACGCCTCGACCGTGCGCTCGGTGCCGTCGAACTGCGGGTTCGTGCCGACGGAGATCGCGGCGGGCATGATTTCGCCCTGGGCGTGCAGATAGCCCGCGTAGACGCCGTCGGCGGGGATCGCGGTGTGCGGGAGCGTCTCGACGTTGGCCGTGGGGAAGCCCAGCTCGCGGCCGCGCTGGGCGCCGCGGACGACCACGCCCTCCACGCGGTGCGGGCGGCCGAGGATCTCGCGGGCGCCCTTGACGTCGCCCTCGGCGACCAGCCGCCGGGTCAGGGTGGAGGAGAACGGGTCGCCGCCGCCCGCCTCACCGCTGACGTACAGGTCGACGACCTCGACCTCGAAGTCGTAGAGCTTGCCCTGCTCGGCGAGGAACTCCACGTTCCCGGCGGCCCGGTGGCCGAAGCGGAAGTTGGGGCCCTCGACGACCGCCCTGGCGTGCAGCCGGTCCACCAGGACCTTGACCACGAACTCGGCCGGAGACAGCTTGGAGAACTCGGTGGTGAAGGGCAGCACGAGGACCGCGTCCACGCCGAGGCCCCCCATGAGTTCGGCGCGGCGGTGGTGCGGGGCGAGCAGCGGCGGGTGGCTGCCGGGGCGGACCACCTCGCTGGGGTGCGGGTCGAAGGTGACGACGACGGCGGGGACGCCCAGCTCACGGGCGCGGTTCACGGCGTGCTCGATGATGAGCTGGTGCCCGCGGTGGACCCCGTCGTAGGAGCCGATGGTGACGACGCTGCGTCCCCAGTCCTGGGGGATGTCCTCCAAGCCACGCCAGCGCTGCACTGTGACCGCTCCTCGTCGAACCCGTGTCCGTATGCCTTGGTTGCCTTGCTGCTGTGTCCGCAGGTCTAAGGGTGCCATGTCCCGCGTGCGCCGCCCGCATCGGCATGGGAGCTGTGACCGGGCGCACGTGCCGGACGGCGGGCGGAGGCCGCCGGGCGGGGAGTGCCGGGCGGCGGGCGGCGCCCGGGCGCGCGTCGGGCGGGCGTGTCAGGCGGGCGGGCGTCAGACGAGGACCGGCGCGCCCGCCAGGTTCTCGATGGTGCGGCGGGCGCCGGGGCCCACCACTCCGGCCCACTCGTGCGGGGCCTCGGCCAGCCAGCCGGCCATGCGGGCGGCGAGGCCGGGGAGGTGCCGGCCCAGTTCCACGAGGGGCCGGTCGAAGGCGGCCGTGCCTTCCGGGGTACGGGCGAGCCGCAGGCCGACGCGGCGGACGAGGTGGCGCAGGTCCTCGTCGGCGCTGGGGGCGGCGGCGCGCAGCACCGCCTCCAGGACGGCCGGGTCCTCCTCGCGGGCGAGCAGGAAGTCGAGCAGTTCGCGGCGCAGCGCGCGGGCGGACGCGGCGGCGCCGGGGGCCGGGCCGTCCACCGGGGCGGGTCCTCTCCCCCAGGACCCGGGCGCGGCGAGCAGGCCGCCCAGCGCTGCCCGCAGTTGCGCCGGACCGCCCTCCAGCAGGCCGGTGACCAGGGGGAACAGCACCGCGCGGGCCGATGCGTCGCGCAGTCGCCGTTCGGTGCACGCGGCCAGGTCCGCGGCGGTGTCCGGCCGCCGCGCCACCGCCGCGCCCAGGACGGCGGCGACCCGGCGGGCGAGCGCGGGGGTGGTGGCGTCGACGAGGACGCGCAGGGTCCGCGCGGTGCCGGGGCCGCGCCACAGCCGCTCACCGAAGGCGGCGAGGACCGCTTCGGGGTGGGTGGTGAGGGCGGGGGCCAGGGCCGTGGGCGGGAGGTGGGCGTCGCCGGTCGCGAAGTGGCGCAGGGCCCTCGGCAGATGGTGGGCCCGGGTGTGCGGGTCCGCGACGAGGAGGGCGAGCGCGCCGCCGTGCGCCGCGGTGCCGGCGGGGCGGGCGAGCACGGCGACGGCGGCGCGGCGCAGCAGGTCGCGGCCGGTCTCGGCGCGGGTGTGCGGGGTGGTGCGCAGCGCGTACGCCATCGCCGTGGCCCGGCGCTCGGGGCGTTCGTCGTGCGCCCACCGGTGGACGGCCCGGCACAGTGCGGCCGGTTCCTCCTCGGCGAGCACCGCCAGGAGTTCTCCGGCCCGGGGGTGCGGGCAGCCGGCCAGGGTCTCGACGAGGTCGTCGGGGGCGTGACCGCGGTGTGCGTAGAGCAGGGCCTGCGCGGCGGTGGCCATGGTGGCGTGCGGGGCGGCGGGCAGCGGCCGCTCGTCGTCGAACCAGCCGGTGAGGTGCGGCTGTACGGCGCGGGGGTCCGCGAGGAGAAGCTGCGCGACGGCGTCGAGGTACCGGGGCGGGCGCGGGGCGCGGGACGGGGAGGTAAGGGGGGTGCGGGACGGGGAGGGAAGCGGGGTGCGGGTCTGGGACGGAAGCGGGGCGCGGGTCTGGGCCGGAAGCGGGGCGCGGGTCTGGGCCGGAAGCGGGGTGCGGGTCTGGAGCGGCGGCGCGAGGGGGCTCGGTACGGAGCCGAGGTCCGGCGAGCTTCCTGGTTCCCGCAGCTCCCCCGCTTCCCTCGGGTCCCCTTGGCCGCCCATGTCTCCCGGGTCGCCCATGTCTCCCGGGTCTCCCAGGTCTCCCAGGTCTCCCAGGTCTCCCGGCCCCTGTGCCGGATCGTCCGTGACGAGGAGGCGGCGCAGCAGGTCGCAGCGGTCGGTGGCGGGCAGGTGGAGCGTGGTCCAGAAACCGGGTCCGAAGCCGTGCGGCACGGGCAGGCCGCACTCGCGCCAGACGCCGACGCGGTCCGCGAGCAGCCGCAGCACCCCCGCGTACGGCCGGGCGTCGGGCACCCGCAGCAGGACGGCGGCGAGCAGCCGGGACGCCCACCAGGAGTGCGGGTCGCCGTCCAGGGCGCAGATCAACTCCTCCAGCCGGACGGCGAGCCGGCGCGTGCCGTGCTGGCGGGCCAGCAGGAGCAGGGCGTGCACGACGGGGCCGATGCGGTGGTGCGGGACGGGCAGCGGCCGGTGCGGTTCGCCCGGGACGTGCCGCCGGTGCACCAGGACGCGCAGGGCTTCGTCCAGGTCGAGGTGGGTGCCCTGGAGCCAGTCGGCGAGTTCCTCGTGGGCGAAGCGGTAGCCGTCGCCGGCCGGGACGAGCAGGCCCTCGGCGAGGACGGCGTGCGCCCAGCCGGTGCCGCCGCCGAGGCGGGCGGGGGCGGGTCCCCAGGGGAACACCTCCTCGAAGGTCGCCCGGTCCAGCTCTCCCCGTCCGGGGCGCAGGCTGCGGCGGGCGGCCTCGTGCACCTGTCCGCAGACCCGGGCGGCGAGGCGGCGTACGGCGGTGCCGCGCAGGTCGTTCTCGGCGGCGAGGCGCACGGCGACGCGCAGGCACATCAGGTCCAGGTGGGCCGCGAGGACGTCGCAGCGGTCGAGCCCGGGGCGCCCGGGAACGCCGGGGCCCTCGGGATCACCGGGCCCGCCGGTGCCCGTCGTCGCGCTCCCGTCGCCCGCCGGGAGCGCGGGCGCGGGACGGACGGGCAACTGGCGGGAGGACCCGGGCAGGGCCGCGCGCACCTCCGCGAGGAGGCGGAGCGTCAGGGGGTGGCGGGCGTCGGCGTCGGTCAGCACGCCGTCCGGGATGCCGTACCGGGCACGGGCCTCGCGCGCCTCCTCGGGCGGGAGGTCGCCCAGCCGCAGGCAGGGCGGCAGGTGGGCGCCGCGAACGTGGGCGCAGGAGCGCGCGCCGGCGCAACGGCAGGCGGCCGGTGTGTGCAGCAGCTCGGGCGGGAACAGCGCGCCCGCGCCCTCCCAGTACTCCTCCCGGCACGCCACCACCAGCCGGGCCCCGGTGCCGCGCAGCCAGCGCGCGCTCGCCTCGGTCCACTCGGCGAGCCGGTGGGCGAGCGCGGGGGGCATCTCCTCGGGGCCGTCGACCAGGATCAGCAGCGGCCGGCCGTGGGCGCGGGCGAGGCGGGCGGCACGCTCCGGGGTGAGGTCGGCCAGGACCGTCGGCAGCGGTTCCCGCGCGGCCGACACGATCCGGGCGGCCCGGTCCAGCGCCCGGCCGGCCGCGTCCGCGACCGAGGCGTCGGCGCCGTCCAGGTCGGCCCCGCGCAGCCACAGGGTGGGCGCGGGCGCGCTCCCCCGGGCGCGGCGGGCGGCCAGCGCCGCGAGTTCGGTGGTACGTCCGCTGCCGGGCGCCCCCACCAGGCCGAGCACGGCCGCCCCGCCCTCGGTGAACGCCTCCGCCTCGCGCACCACGACGGCCCGTTCGACCGGGCGAAGGACGGGACGGGGGGCGGGGACGGCGGTGGGAGGCACCACGGTGAGGCCGGCCGGGACCCGGCCCGCCGCGTGGGCCCGGCCGCGCGGCGGCACCGGGACCAGGGCGGGAACCGGGACCGAGGACGGACAGGCCGCGACGCCGGTGGGGCCGGAAGCCCCGGCGGCGGGCACAGGCAGAGGCCGGAGCGCCTCGGCCGCCGGGCGGGCCGTACGGTCCGGCAAAGCTCCCCGGGGGCCGTCCTGGGCCAGTGCGGTGGCGGTGAGTTCGAGGACGCCGGCCAGGTTGAGGTCGGGGCCGTAGGCGGGGACCGTGGCCGCGTTGCGGACGAGCAGGCCGGCCAACGCGTCCGCCGCGCGGCCGGAGTCCTCCCGGACGGTGCCGGGGACGGGCAGCGGCACCGCGAAGGCCGCGTCGCGCCCGTCGCACCGCAGTGCCGTGCCGAGGACGGCGACCACGGCCCCGGTCGACGGGTCCAGCACCGGTCCCCCGGCCGCCCCGCCGCCCGGCCGCAGGGCCTCGCGGCCCGCCGTGCCGATCGCCAGCTCCAGGGCGCCGTCCAGCTGGTGGTGGCCGTCCGCGGCCGGGTAGGTCACGGCGGCCTCGCCCAGCACCCGGGCCTCGCGCCAGCCGCCGGCCGGGATCCGAACGTAGCCGCCCGGCGCCACGCCGTTGCGCGCGGTGACGGGCAGCGGCTCCACGCCGAGGCCCTCGGTGCGTACGAGGGCCAGGTCGAGGGCGGGCAGCGGGGTCACCGCGTCGGCGGTCACCACGCAGGTGCGGCCGCCGCCCGCGCCCGGCGCGTGCAGCACGAACCGGGCGAGGCCGGCGACGGCCTCGTGGCTGGTGATCACCGTGCCGTCGTGGTCGGCAGCGAAACCGGTGCCGCGGGGGCGTCCCGCCGGATCGCGGACACGGACCAGGGCGCTGTCCAGGCGGCGGTCCCGGGCATCCGCCCCGGCGCGCTTCCGCGCGTCCCGTGCTGCCATGGCCGGACCTCCCCGCGTACCGCACCGCACCGCCGTACCGCCGTACCGCCGTGCCATGTCCTCTGTCGCCTGTCGTCTGCCGTCGACGTTCTCTGTCGTCTGTCCTCGACGGTAGGCGCGGGTTGATCAGCGGGAAAGATCGCGGGGCCAACGCGCCCCCTCACGCCCCCCGGGTTCACTCCGAGCGCCCGCACGGTCGGGTGAATGGCGGGCGGCGGCTGGATAGACCCTGGGGGTGGGGGAACCGAGGGGGGACCGTGGAGCGGCGGATGGGGCAGTCCCCGTGGCCGCCGCTCCACGGACAGCCTCGGTCAGGCGAAGACGGCCAGGCTCTTGGCCTTGCCCCGCTCCGCCTCCACCAGCGCGAGCAGGCGCCCCGTCGGGTCGAAGACGGCGACGGAGCCGGCGCCCGCGTACTCGTCGGGCATCTCCAGGCGTACGCCGTTGGTGAGCAGCCGGGCGCGCCGGGCGTCGACGTCCCAGCGCGGGAAGGCGGCGGAGGCGGCCTCGGCGACCGGCATGACCGTCAGCTCCTGCTGGAGCTGGTCCAGCGTCCGGGCGGCGTCCAGCTTGTAGGGGCCGACGCGGGTGCGGCGCAGCGCCGTGAGGTGGCCGCCGACGCCCAGGTCGGCGCCCAGGTCACGGGCGAGGGCGCGGATGTAGGTGCCGGAGGAGCAGACCACCGAGACGACGAGGTCGAGCACGGGGCTGCCGTTCTCGGCGACGGCCTCCCGGACGTCGTACACCGCGAAGGAGGAGACGCTCACCGGCCGGGCGGGGATCTCGAACTCCTCGCCCTCCCGGGCCCGCTTGTACGAGCGCACGCCCTTGATCTTGATGGCGCTGACCTTGGAGGGCACCTGCATGATGTCGCCGGTCAGCTTGGCGACGGCGGTGTCCACGGCCTGCCGGGTGATCCCGGAGGCGTCGGCGGAGGAGGTGATCTCACCCTCGGCGTCGTCGGTGATCGTGTTCTGGCCGAGCCGGACGGTGCCGACGTACTCCTTCTCGGTCAGCGCGAGGTGGCCGAGGAGTTTGGTGGCCCGCTCCACACCGAGGACGAGGACCCCGGTCGCCATCGGGTCCAGGGTGCCGGCATGGCCGACGCGCCGGGTCTTGGCGATCCCGCGCATCTTGGCCACGACGTCGTGCGAAGTGAAGCCCGACGGCTTGTCGACGATGACGAGGCCGTCGGGCGGGGTGGGCTTGCTGGTCATTCGGTGGTGTCGTCCGTCTCCTCGGCCTCGGCGCCGTCCTCGGCACCCGGCTTCCTGTACGGGTCCGCGCCACCGGCGTACGCGGCGCCCGCGGACGCCTCGCGCACCTGGGCGTCGGACTGGCGCGCCTTGTCGAGGAGGTCCTCGATGGTCCGGGCGGTGTCCGGGAGGGCGTCGGCGACGAAGGCGAGGGTCGGGGTGAACTTCACCCCGGCCGCGCGGCCGACCTCGGAGCGCAGGATGCCCTTGGCGCTCTCCAGTCCGGCGGCCGCGGCCTGCCGCTCCTCGTCGTCCCCGTAGACCGTGTAGAAGACCGTCGCCTCCCGCAGGTCGCCCGTGACCCTGGTGTCCGTGATGGTGACGTGCGAACCGAGCCGCGGGTCCTTGATCCCGCGCTGCAGCTTCTGGGCCACCACCTCTCGGATGAGGTCCGCCAGCCTCTTCGCCCGCGCGTTGTCGGCCACTGGTCCGTCTCCCGTTCTTTTCGCTACTACGTTCTGTGGTGTGGTGCGGCGCGGTCCGCCGCGTGCCGGTCCGCGCCGGTCCGCGTCAGTCCGCGTCAGTCATCGTTCTCGCCGTGGAAACGCCGTCTGACGGACAGCAGCTCCACCTCGGGACGGCCGGCGACCAGCCGTTCGCACCGGTCGAGCACATCGGTCAGGTGCGCCGCGTCACCGGACACCGCGGCGAGGCCGATGAGGGCCCGCCGGTGGAGGTTCATGTGGTCCACCTCGGCCGCGCTCACCGCGTACTTGCGCTGGAGCTCGGCGACGATGGGGCGGACGACGGAGCGCTTCTCCTTCAGCGAGTGGACGTCGCCGAGGAGGAGGTCGAAGGACAGAGTCCCCACGTACATGTGTGTCCGGGTTGCCCGCCGGTACGGGATCGATGGTCCTGCCGTCGATACGGGCAGGGACATCAAGAACGGTACCGCGATCCTGCCGGTGGCTCGACGGGGTTTCCTCCGTACGCGCCCCGGCACACGCCGCACCGGCCGGCGGGACCAGAGTCCCGCCGGCCGGTGCCGAGCCGCCGTGGGATGTTACACCCGCGGCTTCTCGCGCATCTCGTACGTCGCGATGACGTCGTCGACCTTGATGTCGTTGAAGTTTCCGAGGTTGATGCCGCCCTCGAAGCCTTCCCGGATCTCGGTGACGTCGTCCTTGAAGCGACGCAGACCCTCGATGTTGAGGCTCTCCGCGATGACCTTGCCGTCGCGGAGCAGGCGCGCCTTGGTGTTGCGCTTGACCTCGCCGGAGCGGATGAGGACACCCGCGATGTTGCCCAGCTTGGACGACTTGAAGACCTCGCGGATCTCCGCCGTGCCCAGCTCGACCTCTTCGTACTCCGGCTTGAGCATGCCCTTGAGGGCCGCCTCGATCTCCTCGATCGCCTGGTAGATGACCGAGTAGTACCGGACGTCCACACCCTCGCGCTCGGCCATCTGCTGCGCACGGCCGACCGCGCGCACGTTGAAGCCGATCACGATGGCGTCGGAGCCCATCGCCAGGTCGATGTCGGACTCCGTGACCGCACCGACGCCGCGGTGCAGGACCCGGATGTCGACCTCTTCGCCGACGTCGAGCTGGAGCAGCGAGGACTCCAGGGCCTCGACGGAACCGGAAGCGTCACCCTTGATGATCAGGTTCAGCTGCTGGACCTCGCCGGCCTTGAGCACCTTGTCCAGGTCCTCAAGGGACACGCGGCGCGTGCGCTTGGCGAACGCGGCGTTGCGCTCGCGGGCGGCGCGCTTCTCCGCGATCTGGCGGGCCGTACGGTCCTCCTCGACCACGATGAAGTTGTCACCCGCGCCCGGGACGTTGGTCAGGCCCAGGACCTGGACCGGCGTCGACGGGCCGGCCTCGGCGACGTTGTTGCCGTTGTCGTCGAGCATGGCGCGCACGCGGCCGTAGGCGTCGCCGACGACCATCGTGTCGCCCACGCGGAGCGTGCCGCGCTGGACCAGGACCGTGGCGACCGCACCGCGGCCGCGGTCGAGGCGGGACTCGATCGAGATGCCCTGCGCGTCCTGGTTCGGGTTGGCCCGCAGGTCGAGCGAGGCGTCCGCGGTCAGGATGACCGCTTCCAGCAGGTCGTCGATGTGCAGACCCTGCTTGGCGGAGATGTCGACGAACATGGTGTCGCCGCCGTACTCCTCGGCCACCAGGCCGTACTCGGTCAGCTGACCGCGCACCTTGGTCGGGTCGGCGCCCTCGACGTCGATCTTGTTGACCGCGACCACGATCGGCACGTCGGCCGCCTTGGCGTGGTTGAGCGCCTCGACCGTCTGCGGCATGACGCCGTCGTTGGCCGCGACGACCAGGATCGCGATGTCGGTCGACTTCGCACCACGGGCACGCATGGCGGTGAACGCCTCGTGACCCGGGGTGTCGATGAAGGTGATCGCGCGGTCCTCGCCGTTGACCTCGGTCGCGACCTGGTAGGCACCGATGTGCTGGGTGATGCCGCCGGCCTCGCCCGCGATGACGTTCGTCTTGCGGATGGCGTCGAGCAGCCGGGTCTTGCCGTGGTCGACGTGACCCATGACGGTGACGACCGGCGGGCGGACGACCAGGTCCTCCTCGGTGCCCTCGTCCTCGCCGAACTCCAGGTCGAAGGACTCCAGCAGCTCGCGGTCCTCCTCCTCCGGGCTGACGATCTGAACCGTGTAGTTCATCTCGCCGGCCAGGAGGTGCAGCGTCTCGTCGGAGACGGACTGCGTGGCCGTGACCATCTCGCCCAGGTTCATCATGACCGCGACGAGCGACGCCGGGTTGGCGTTGATCTTCTCGGCGAAGTCGGTGAGCGAGGCACCGCGCGACAGGCGAATGGACTCGCCGTTGCCGCGAGGCAGCATCACGCCGCCGACCGACGGGGCCTGCATGGCCTCGTACTCCTGGCGCCTCTGCCGCTTCGACTTGCGACCGCGACGCGCCGGGCCGCCGGGACGGCCGAAGGCACCCTGCGTGCCACCACGGCCACCGGGACCGCCGGGACGGCCGCCAAAACCGGGACGGCCACCGCCGCCACCGAAGCCGCCGCCACCACCGGGGCCACCGCCACCGGGACGGCCGGCGAAGCCGCCACCGCCACCGGGACGACCGCCGCCGCCACCGCCCGGACGGCCGGCGAAGCCGCCGCCGCCACCGGGACGACCGGCACCGCCGGGACGGCCGGCGCCGCCCGGACCGCGGCCGCCGGGGCCACCGCCGGGACGCGGGCCGGCAGCGGGACGCTGCGGCATCATGCCGGGGTTCGGACGCGGGCCGCCGGGACGGGGACCGCCCGGACCGCCCTGCGGACGCGGCATCGAGCCCGGGGTCGGGCGCGGGCCGCCGGGACCCTGCGGACGCGGACCGCCGCCCTGGGCGCCGGGCGCCTGCGGACGGGGGCCGCCGCCGGGAGCACCGGGACCGCCGGGCCGCTGGCCCTGCGGACGGGGCGCCTGCGGGCGCGCCATGCCGGTGGAGCCACCGGAGGTGAAGGGGTTGTTGCCCGGACGCGGACCGGCCGGACGGGCACCCGGACGCGGGGCCTGGCCACCGGGACGCGGGGCACCCTGGCCCGGACGGGCCTGGCCCTGGCCGGGACCGCCGGGACGGCTGCCGCCGGGCTTGGGAGCACCGGGACGGGCGCCGCCGGGGCGCGGACCCTGGCCGGCGGCCGGGGACGGAGCCGGGGCCGACGGCGGAGCGGTGAACTCCGGAGTGGCCGGCGCCGCGGGGGCCGGACGGGGGGCGGGCTTGGGACCCGGCACCGGACGCGGGCCGGGAGCGGCCTGCGCGGGAGCCGAGGGAGCCGCGGGCGTCTGCTCCGCGGCGGGCCTGGGGGCGGCCGGCGGCTTGGGAGCAGCCGGACGGTCCCCCACCGGCTTGACGCCGTGGGAGGTGCCCCCAGCCTGCGCCGGGGAGGGCGCCGCGGGCCTGGGGGCGGCCTTCTTCGGGGCACCCGGCTTGGCGGACCTGCCGCTGCCGTTGCCCTGCTGGAAGGCGTCTGTCAGTTTGCGTACTACGGGCGCCTCGATCGTCGAGGATGCCGATCGGACGAATTCACCGAGTTCCTGGAGCTTGGCCATGACGGCCTTGCTCTCCACACCGAACTCCTTGGCGAGTTCGTATACCCGGACCTTAGCCACTTCGCTCCTTTGAGGTCCGGGTTGCGTCCGGACCGTCGCTAGTTCATGGGCGTACTCATCGCGTACTCATCGAGTGCTCATCGCAATCTCGACCTGCTTTCGACTCGCGAGGTACCAGGCCGCGCAGGGGGTTCCGCGCGGCATGCTTCTTACCGTGTCGCCTGTTCGGCAACTGTCGTCCGCTCGACGTGGTGGCGCAACGCCTTTGTGTCGAGCGCTCCCGGGGCGCGCAGCGCCCGCGTGAACGCCCGGCGCCGCACCGCCTGGTCGAGACAGACCAGGGCGGGGTGTACGTACGCACCCCGGCCGGGCAGCGTACCGCGAGGATCGGGGGCGCACTCGCCCTCGATCGCCACGATGCGCAGCAGATCCGTCTTGGCCGCTCGCTCCCGGCACCCCACACAGGTGCGCTCAGGGCATGCTCGGGCCTGCGTCCGGCCAGACACCGTCAAGTCTACCTCCCCGCGCGCGCCTCACCCCTTCGGGGCGTGGTGCGAACAGTCGCCGTACCCAAACCTGTCGTGATCTGAGCGGCCCGCGGTCCGGATCTATTCCCCGGACCGCCCCCGGACCGCTCCCGGACCGACCCCGGGACTACTCGCCCGCCCGCTCCCGGACCTGCTCGCCGGCCTGCTCGGTGTCCGGGCGGATGTCGATGCGCCAGCCGGTGAGGCGGGCGGCCAGGCGGGCGTTCTGGCCCTCCTTGCCGATCGCCAGCGACAGCTGGTAGTCGGGCACGGTCACCCGGGCCGACCGGGCCGCCAGGTCCACGACCTCGACCTTGGAGACACGGGCCGGGGACAGCGCGTTCGCCACCATCTCCGCCGGGTCGTCGGACCAGTCGACGATGTCGATCTTCTCGCCGTTCAGCTCGCCCATGACGTTGCGCACCCGGCCGCCCATGGGGCCGATGCAGGCGCCCTTGGCGTTCAGGCCCGAACGGGTGGAGCGCACGGCGATCTTCGTACGGTGACCGGCCTCACGGGCGATCGCGGCGATCTCCACCGAGCCGTCCGCGATCTCCGGGACCTCCAGGGCGAAGAGCTTCTTCACCAGATTGGGGTGGGTGCGCGAAAGGGTGACGGAGGGACCGCGCACGCCCTTGGCCACCCGGACGACGTACGAGCGCAGCCGGGTGCCGTGCGGGTACGTCTCGCCGGGGACCTGCTCCTGCACCGGCAGGATGGCCTCCAGCTTGCCGATGTCCACGAGCACGTTCTTCGGGTCGCGGCCCTGCTGGACCACGCCGGTGACGATGTCGCCCTCGCGGCCGGCGTACTCACCGAGCGTCGCGTCGTCCTCGGCGTCGCGCAGCCGCTGCAGGATGACCTGCTTGGCGGTGGTGGCGGCGATACGGCCGAAGCCGGACGGGGTGTCGTCGAACTCGCGGGGCGCCTGGCCCTCGTCGAGGTCCTCGGGGTCCTCCTTCGCCCACACGGTCACGTGCCCGGTCTCCCGGTTCAGCTCCACGCGCGCGTGGCGGCGGCTTCCCTCGGTGCGGTGGTAGGCGATGAGGAGGGCCGACTCGATCGCCTCGACCAGCAGGTCGAAGGAGATCTCCTTCTCCCGGACCAAACCCCGCAGGGCGCTCATGTCGATGTCCACGGCTACGCCTCCTCCTCTTCCTTCATGTCCTTCTTGTCCTTGCGGTTGAACTCGACCTGCACGCGCGCCCGGTCCACGTCCGGGAAGGCGACCCGGCGGGCGGTGGCCTTGCGGCCCTTGACGCCCGGTACTTCGAGGTCCAGTCCTTCGTCGTCGACCGCGACGATCCTGGCCACCAGCTCGCCGCCCTCGGCCAGCTGGAACCGCACCAGGCGGCCGACGGCGCGCACGTAGTGGCGGTGCTGGGTGAGGAGGCGCTCGGCACCCGGGGTGCCGACCTCCAGGGTGTACTCGCCCTCGCCCATCGCGTCCGTCTCGTCGAGCTTCGCCGAGAGCGCGCGGCTCACATCGGCGATCGCGTCCAGGTCGGCCCCGGCGTCGGATTCGACGACGACGCGCAGCACGCGCTTGCGCCCGACGGAGTCCACGGCGATCTCTTCGAGGTCCAGTCCCTCCGAGGTGACCAGCGGTTCCAGCAGTTCCCGCAGCCTCTCGCTCTGGGTGGTGCTCATCCGGGTGACTCCTCGGCCGCGTGTGCTGTTGTGGGACGGTTCGCGTGTCTGGTCAAAGGGTATCCGGTCCCAGGGGGTGTTGCCGTCCACCTGGTCGGGGACGGTGCCGCTGAGTCGCGTCCGGGGGGCGCGCGGGTACGGTGATCACGGGCGAGCCGCCCCTCCGCTCCGTACATCCGCACCCGAGGACGTCTGCCGTGCCCTTCCCCCCCTCCCCGCGGGCCGACTCGGGCCCGCGCCGAAGAAGTCTGCTCGCGTCGGCGGCCGGGGCCGCCCTGCTCGCGGGCTGCTCCGCCGGAACCGACGACTCCGGCGCCGGCGGCGGTACACCGGTCGCCGACCGGGTGCGCGCCGCGGCGGCCGGGGACAGCCAGGAGCTGGTACGGCGCTACGACGCCGTGCTCGCCGCGCATCCGGCGCTGGCGCCGCGGCTGGGGCCGCTGCGGGCCGAAGTGGTGCGGCACGCGGCCGCGTTCGGCGCCGCGGGCACGGCGTCGCCCGCCGCCTCCACCACGCCGCCGGCGGCCACGGCTCCCACCGCGGCGGCCGGTGCGACGCCCGGCGCGGCTTCCGGGGCGACGCCCGGAGCGACGGGACCGGGCGGCCTCGCGGCGACCGAGAAGGACGCGCTCGCCGCGCTCGCCGCCGCGGAACGCTCGCTCGCCGACCGGCGCGCGGCCGCCCTGCTCCAGGTGCCCGGTGAACTGGCGCGGCTGCTGGCCTCGGTGGCGGCGGCCGGGGCGGCGCACGCGTACCTGCTGACGGAGGGTGACAAGTGAGCGAGGCGGCACAGCGGGAACTCCAGGCGCTGCAGGCGGCGCTGGCGGCCGAGCACGCGGCCGTGTACGGCTACGGCGTCGTGGGCGGGCGGGTCCGCCCGGAGCGGCGTGCCGAGGCCCGGGCGGCGTACGACGCCCACCGGGCCCGGCGCGACGCCCTGGCGCGCGAGGTACGGGACCTGGGCGGCACGCCGGTGGCCGCGTCGGCGGGGTACGCGCTGCCGTTCGCGGTGCCGGACGCGGCCGCCGCCGGGCGGTTCGCCGCGGAACTGGAGGACCGGGTGGCCGGGGTCTACTCCGACGCGGTGCGGGCCTGCGCCGGGCAGCGGCGCGAGGAGGCCGCCGGGGCGCTGCGCGAGGCGGCGGTCCGGGCGGTGCGCTGGCGCGGGGGGAGCGTAGCCTTCCCTGGTCTCGCCGAACGGTCCGGTGCCGGTACGCCGTCGGCGGCGCCCACGGCGACACCGGCGGCGTAGGCCGCCCGCGCGACGGGGCTCGGCCGTACGCGGACGCCGCACTCGGACGCCGCACGCAGACAGGGAACGCGTCCGCGCGTCCAGGAAGGAACGACTCGCGCATGGCTTTCGAACCGCCGCAGCGGCTGGTGCGGGCGCTCGGTGAGACGGCACCGGACGGTGCCGCGTGGCTGGAGCGGCTGCCCGCACTGGCCGCGGCGGCCGTCGAGGCGCGCGAGCTGACGGTGGAGCGGGTGCAGGTGCCCGGTGGGCGCAGCAGCCTGGTGGTGCTGGTGCGGACGGCGGACGGCACGCCGGCGGTGCTCAAGCTGGCCCCGCCGCGGGCCCGTCCGGCCGGTGAGCGGGCGGCGCTCGCGCACTGGGGCGGGCGGGGCGCCGTACAACTGCTGGAGCCGGCCGGGCCGGACGCGGGCGGGCTGCTGCTGGAGCGGCTGCACCCGGACGTGTCGGTGCGTTCGCTGCCGGAGGCGCGGGCGCTGCTGGAGGCGGCGGGCACGCTGCGGCGGCTGTGGGTCGAGCCGCCGGACGGGCATCCCTTCGAGACGGTCGCCGAGCGGACCGGGCGGCAGGCCGAGGCGATGCGGGCGGCCGCCGACGCCGATCCGGAGACGGCACCGCTGGTGGAGGCGGCGCTCGCCGCCCGCGACGAGCTGCTGGCGGCGCCGCCCGAGCGGCGGCTGCTGCACGGCACGTTCCGGCAGAGCAAGGTGCTCGCCGGCGACCGGATGCCGTGGCTGGCCGTCGGTCCCGACCCGGTGGTCGGCGAGACCGCCTTCGACCTGGCCCGGCTGGTCCGCGACCGGGTCGAGGACCTCATCGCCTCCCCGTCCGGCCCGGCCACCACCCGCCGCCGCGTCAAACGGCTCGCGGAGTCCCTGGAGGTCGACCGCGAGCGGCTGCGCGGCTGGACCCTCTTCCGCGCCGTCGAATCCGGCACCCGGGCCCGCCGCGTGGGCCGCCCCCAGGACGCGGAACTCCTCCTGGAATTCGCCGGGTGGCTCTGAGGGGGGGGCTTGTCCTGCGGGGGCTTGTCTGCGGGGGCTCGTCCCGCGGGGGCTCGTCCCGCGGGGGCTCGTCCCGCGGGGCCGGTGGCCTCCGGGCGCGCTCGCTTGCCGGTCCGGAAACGGACCACCCCGCCCGCGCGGTACCGGCCGGAGCCGGTGGTGTGTCGGGCGGGGTGGCCGGGGATCACGCCGTGAGGCGGGTGAGGGCTTCCTCGACCGGCAGTTCCTCGCGTTCGCCGGTGCGGCGGTCCTTGAGTTCGACGATGCCCTCGGCGGCGCGGCGGCCGGCGACGAGGATCTTGGGGACGCCGATGAGTTCGGCGTCGGTGAACTTGACGCCCGGGGAGACGCCGGCGCGGTCGTCGACGAGGACGCGGACCCCGGCGGCGGCCAGCTTGCCGGAGACGTCGAGGGCGAGTTCGGTCTGAAGTGCCTTGCCCGCGGCGACCACGTGCACGTCGGCCGGGGCGACCTCCGCGGGCCAGATGAGGCCGTGCTCGTCGGCGTGCTGCTCGGCGAGGGCGGCGACCGCGCGGGAGACGCCGATGCCGTAGGAGCCCATGGTGACGCGGACCGGCTTGCCGTGCCGGCCGAGGACGTCCAGCTTGAGCGCGTCGGCGTACTTGCGGCCGAGCTGGAAGATGTGGCCGATCTCGATGGCGCGGTCCAGCTTGAGGCCGGTGCCGCACTTGGGGCAGGGGTCGCCCTCCTGCACGACGACCACGTCGACGTACGCGTCGACCTCGAAGTCGCGGCCGGCGACCACGTTCTTCGCGTGCGTGTGCTCCTTGTTTGCGCCGGTGATCCAGGCCGTGCCGGGGGCCACCCGCGGGTCGGCGATGTACGTGACCTTGTCCAGGCCCTGCGGGCCGACGTAGCCGCGGACCAGATCGGGGCGGCCGGTGAAGTCCTCGGCGGTGACCAGTTCGACGGCGGCCGGGGCGAAGTGCGCCTCCACCTTGTCGAGGTCCACCTCGCGGTCGCCGGGCACGCCCACGGCGACGATCTCGCCGTCCACCTTGACCAGGAGGTTCTTCAGGGTGGCGGAGGCCGGGACGCCGAGGGAGGCGGCCAGGGTCTCGATGGTGGGGGTGTCGGGGGTCGGGATCTCCTCGGCGGCCGGTACGGCGGAGCCGTCCACCGGGGCCGGCTCGTAGCTGATCGCCTCGGTGTTGGCGGCGAAGTCGCAGTTCGGGCAGTCGGCGAAGGTGTCCTCGCCGGCCTCGGCCGGGGCGAGGAACTCCTCGGACTTGGAACCGCCCATCGCGCCCGCGGTCGCCGCGCAGATGCGGTAGTCCAGGCCGAGGCGCTCGAAGATCCGCTGGTAGGCCTGGCGGTGCAGGGCGTAGGACTCGGCGAGGCCCTCGTCGGCGGTGTCGAAGGAGTAGGAGTCCTTCATCAGGAACTCGCGGCCGCGCAGGATGCCCGCGCGCGGCCGGGCCTCGTCGCGGTACTTGGTCTGGATCTGGTACAGGATGACCGGCAGGTCCTTGTAGGAGGTCGCCTGGTCCTTCACGAGCAGGGTGAAGATCTCCTCGTGGGTGGGGCCGAGGAGGTAGTCGCCGCCCCTGCGGTCCTTGAGGCGGAACAGCTCGCCGCCGTACTCGTCCCAGCGCCCGGTCGCCTCGTACGGCTCCCTGGGCAGCAGCGCGGGCAGCAGCACCTCCTGCGCGCCGATCGCGTCCATCTCCTCGCGGACGATCCGCTCGACGTTGGCGAGGACCTTCCTGCCCAGCGGCAGCCAGCTCCAGATGCCCGCGGCGGTGCGGCGGACGTAACCGGCGCGGACCAGCAGCTTGTGACTGAGGACCTCGGCGTCGGCCGGGTCGTCGCGCAGTGTCTTGGCCATCAACTGGGACATGCGCTGGACCGGTGCGTTCGCCATGGTTCTCGTACTCCTGCCGATGGTGGTCCCCGCGCCCGGGGAGACCGGGTGGGGGGAGGTGTTGGCTAGGAGGTTAGCCGGGCGGGCTGGGCCGGTGGAAATCGGTTAACGGCCGCGTCGCGCGGGGCGGCGCAGCGGCAGTGGGGCGCCCATCACGGCGTACGGCTTGGGGGCGCTGGGGAAGTGGACCAGCCGGGCGAGGTCCACATAGCCGAGGGAGTGGTAGAGGCCGCGGGCCGGGCTGTCGGTGTCGATCGCGGAGAGGATCGAGCGGGTCTCGGCGGCGGCGTCGGTGACAGTGGTGATCAGGGCGCGTCCGACGCCCCGGTTCTGGTGGCCGGGGTGGACGTGCAGCTCGGTGATCACGAAGGAGCCGTCGAGCCAGTCCTCGTGGCCGCCGGCGCGCAGGTAGGGCTCGACGACGGTGGACCACCAGTGGGTGCGGTCGTTGGGCATGCCGTAGACGAATCCGGCGAGCCGTCCGGAGGCGGTGGTGGCGCCCAGCGCGCGGGCGCCCGGCGTGGTCATGTGGCGCAGCACGATCTGGCGGCGCACGGCGACCTCCTCGGCGCCCAGTCCGAAGGCGACGGCCTGCACGGCGAGCGCCTCGTCGACCCGGGCCGCCAGGTCCAGGGGGCCGATCACGATGTCGTCGCAGCGGCCGCCGGGGCCGTGACCGGGAAAGAGCGCCATGCCGGGGAGACTACCCGGACCGCACCGGCCCCAGAACGTCACCTCGGCGCAGCGCGTCCGGAGCGGCGCGTTCGGAGGGGCACGGTTCTGAGCGGCGCGTTCAGAACAGCACGCTGGTGAACGCCCCGACCTCCTGGAAGCCCACCCGCTGGTAGGTGCGCCGGGCCGGGGTGTTGAAGTCGTTGACGTACAGGCTGACCACCGGGGCGACGTCGGCCAGCGCGTACCGCAGGACCGCCGCCATGCCGGGGGCGGCCAGGCCGCGGCCCCGGTACTCCGGGGCGACCCAGACGCCCTGGATCTGGCAGGCGCGGTCGGTGGCGGCGCCGATCTCCGCCTTGAACATCACCTTGCCGTGCTCGTCGATGCGGGCGAAGGAGCGGCCGGAGCCGACGAGTTCGGCGACCCGGGCCTGATAGAGCAGGCCGCCGTCGCCGGCCAGCGGGGAGATGCCGACCTCCTCGGTGAACATCGCCACGCACGCCGGCATGATCGTGTCCATCTCGTCCTTGCGGACCCGGCGGACGTAGGGGTCCGGAGCGATGTCCCCGGGCATCCGGTCGGTGACCATGAGCGGCTGGTGGGCGCGGACCTCGCGGGCCGGGCCCCAGTGTGGTTCCAGCAGTTTCCACAGCAGGCCGGTGGCCTCGGCCGGGCCCACGATGGAGGAACAGCGGCGGCCGGCCCTGCGGGCCCGGTCGGCGAAGCCGCGTACGGCCCTGGGGGTGGCGCAGATCGGGACCAGATTGGCGCCCGCGTAGCACAGGGACGTGAGCACGCCGCCCTCGTACCAGCCCCACATCTCCCCGCCGAGCCGCCAGGGGTCGAGCCCGGCGATCCGGACGCGGGCGGTCACGAAGGCGTTCGTCACCGGCTCGCGGTCCAGGACCGCGAGCGCGGCGTCGAGGTCGCTCGGTTCGAGCACGCGTGAGGTGGTCTGAGTCAACAAGTGCGGGGGCCTCACCCTGGGGTTTGCGCTGGTCCTGGCACTATAGCCGCGCGGGCCACCGTACTCCTCTCAAGCCTGCACAAGCCCCAGGAACGCGTGCCACGCCGTGGTCGGCACGGAGAGGGTGGGGGCGGTGGCGGGGTGCTGCTTGGAGTCTCGGATGTGGATGGTGGTGGGGCAGGTGGCGATCTCGACGCACTCGCCCCCATCGCCGCTGCTGTAGCTCGACTTGTGCCAGGTGAGGGCGACTTCGAGGCATTCGCCGCCGCCGCCACTGCTGTAGCTGCTCTTGAACCACGTCAGGTTGGACGGCTTCTCGACGTTCATGTCTCTCCCAGCAACTTCTCTACGAATGCCAGCGACTCGCGTGGCGTCAGGGCCTGGGCCCGCAGAAGACCGTACTGCTCCTCCACTTCCCTGACCGTCACGCGGTCGGTGAAGAGGCGGCTGGCCTTGTAGGCAGGTACATAGGCGATCCTGCGTCCTTTCCCCGTCTCGATCAAGGTGAACGGACCGTTGAGGGAGGCGTGCTCCTCGCTGTCGTTCGGCATGACCTGAATCTCAACGTTACGCCGTTGGCTGTCCAGCAGGATCTGCTCCAACTGGCCACGCCAGACCGCGAGTCCACCCAACTGCCTACACAGAACGGACTCCTCCAGTACGAAGGTCACGGTGGGCGCCGGTTGACGCGCGAAGATCTCCTGTCGGGCCAGTCGTGCCGCCACTCGCTGCTCGATCGTCTCCGCGCTCAGCACCGGCCGCCACATGGTGAACACGGCCCGCGCGTAGTCCTCCGTCTGCAACAGACCCGGTACCGCCTGTACGGCGAACACGTGCAACGCGACCGCCTGTTTCTCCAGCGCCGCCGCATCCTGGAAGAACGCCGGATACTGCGCCCTCTCCATGTCCTCGATGAAGTCGATCAGCATTCCGCCCGCGTCCAGCACTTCGTCCGCCTGCCGGATGAACTTCGCGTTCGGGATGCGCCGACCCACCTCGTACGACGTGATCGTCGCGGCAGAATAACCGGTACGGCGGCCCAACTCGGCCCGGTCCATGCGCGCTTGGACGCGCAGCCGCTTCAGTACCCGTCCGAAGACGAGCGGAATGCCCGAGCCCGGCGCTTCCTGGCCATCCTGGTCTTCCCGTGCTTCCTCGCTCATGTACACCCCCAATGCCTTTGCGCCACCCTCGGTCACGGCGCGCTCGTGTACAGCGGCACCCCGCCCTTGTACAGCGCCTGGTGGTCGTGGTGCGGCCGCTGTTCAACGCTACTGAGCGTGCGGGACCGTAACCGCGTGAAATCAGAAATCTCCACCCAGGAATTCGCCATGCGCTTCACCTCCACCCCGCGCGGCGCGCGGCTCGCCCGGCGGCTGGTGTCGCTGCGGCTGGACGAGTGGGGGCACGCGTACGACGGCCGGGTCAACGAGGCCGTCACGCTGATCGCCGCCGAGTTCGCCGCCAACGCCGTACGGCACGGGCGGGTGCCCGGGCGGGACTTCCATCTGCGGCTCGCCCAGGAGGACGGAGTCGTACGCCTGGAGGTCTCCGACACCCGGGGCGAACGGCTGCCCGAGCGCCGGGTGCCGTGCGGTGAGGGCGGGCGGGGGCTGATCCTGGTGGAGGCGCTCGCCGACAAGTGGGGGGTGGCGCCCCGGCGGCCCGGCAAGACGGTCTGGGCGGAGGTACGGCTGAGTCCCGCCACCGAGGGGTGACGGGACTCGTGATCTCGTACGGGCAGTACGGTCAGCCCGCGACGGAGACCGAGGGCTCGCCGGACTCCACGCCCTCGTCCTGCATCAGTTCGGCCAGCTTCATGGCCTCCTCGATGAGGGTCTCCACGATCTTGGACTCGGGGACGGTCTTGATGACCTCGCCCTTGACGAAGATCTGGCCCTTGCCGTTGCCGGAGGCGACGCCCAGGTCGGCCTCGCGGGCCTCGCCGGGGCCGTTGACGACGCAGCCCATGACGGCGACGCGCAGCGGGACGTCCATGCCGGTGAGGCCCGCGGTGACCTCTTCGGCGAGCTTGTAGACGTCGACCTGGGCGCGGCCGCAGGACGGGCAGGAGACGATCTCCAGGCCACGTTGGCGCAGGTTCAGCGACTCCAGGATCTGGATGCCGACCTTGATCTCCTCGACCGGAGGGGCCGAGAGGGAGACGCGGATGGTGTCGCCGATGCCCTGGGAGAGCAGGGCGCCGAAGGCGACGGCGGACTTGATGGTCCCCTGGAAGGCGGGGCCCGCCTCGGTGACGCCGAGGTGCAGCGGGTAGTCGCACTGGGCGGCGAGCTGGCGGTAGGCCTCGATCATGATGACCGGGTCGTTGTGCTTGACGGAGATCTTGATGTCGCGGAAGTCGTGCTCCTCGAAGAGGGAGGCTTCCCACAGCGCCGACTCGGCCAGCGCCTCGGGGGTGGCCTTGCCGTACTTCTGGAGCAGGCGGCGGTCCAGCGATCCGGCGTTGACACCGATGCGGATCGGCGTGCCGTGGTCCTTGGCGGCGCGCGCGATCTCCTTGACCTTGTCGTCGAACTGCTTGATGTTGCCCGGATTCACGCGGACGGCGGCGCAGCCGGCCTCGATGGCCGCGAAGACGTACTTCGGCTGGAAGTGGATGTCGGCGATGACCGGGATCTGGGACTTGCGGGCGATGGTGGCGAGGGCGTCGGCGTCATCCTGGGTGGGGCAGGCCACCCGGACGATCTGGCAGCCGGACGCGGTCAGCTCCGCGATCTGCTGGAGGGTGGCGCCGATGTCGGACGTACGGGTCGTGGTCATCGACTGGACCGAGACGGGCGCGTCTCCGCCGACCGCCACGCTTCCGACCTGGATCTGCCGGCTCTTGCGGCGCTCGGCGAGCTTGGTCGGAACGGACGGCATGCCGAGAGAAATCGCAGTCATCTGCTGTGCAACCCCAAGTCGTGGATCAAGATCCGGTCCCGTTCTGGCGGCGGGCTCCAGGCTTCGAGATTACGGCACCGCCCCGATCATCGGCACATCCCACCCGGCAAACCCACTCGATGGAAGGCGGCCGGACGGGCCTCGGGTCCGGCCGCCTGAACAGCGGGTGGCTAGGTGATTTTGACGGGGTTGACGACGTCCGCGATGAGGACGAGGAGGGTGAAGCAGACGAAGACGCTCGCCACCACGTAGGCCACCGGCATGAGCTTCGCCACGTCGAACGGGCCCGGGTCGGGGCGGCGCAGCACCTTGGCCAGGTGGCGGCGCAGCGACTCCCACAGGGCGCCGGCGATGTGGCCGCCGTCCAGCGGGAGCAGCGGGAGCATGTTGAAGAGGAACAGGGAGAGGTTGAACCCGGCGACCAGCATCATCGCCATGGCCAGTTGCTGGGTGGGCGGGATGTCCAGGGTGAAGATGTCGCCGCCGACGCGGGCCGCGCCGACCACGCCCATAGGGGAGTCGGGCTGGCGGGGGGCGCCGTCGAAGGCCGCGTCCCACAGGGCGGGGATCTTGCCGGGCAGGCTCGCGATGGAGTCGACGGCCTCGCCGAGCCGGTCGCCCATCCAGGTCACGGACTGGCCGAAGTCCTGGCGCACGACGCCGGTGGCGGCGCTGAAGCCGAGGAAGCCGGCGCTGACGTACTGGCCCTGGACGATCTGGCCGTGCGCGTCCTTCTTGGCGACCTGATTGGTGGCGATCTTCGCGTGCAGGGTGACGTCCTGTCCCCCGCGCTGCACGACGATCGGCACCTGCTTGCCGGGGTTGGCGCGGATGAGGTCGGACAGCCGGTCCCAGTCGTGGGTCCTGGTCCCGTCGAAGGAGACGATCCGGTCGCCGGCCCGCAGGCCCGCGGCGGCGGCCGGGGAGGGGGCGTCGGTCTTCTTGCAGGTGTCGCGGTTCTCGCTCTGGGCGATGACGCACTGGGAGACGGAGCTGACGGCGGTCGTCTGCTGCGAGATGCCGAAGCCCATCAGCACGGTGAGGAACAGCCCGACCGCGAGGATCAGGTTCATGAAGGGGCCCGCGAACATCACGATGACCCGCTTCCACGGGGCGCGCGTGTAGAAGAGGCGCTCCTCGTCGCCGGGCCGCAGCTCCTCGAAGGCGGCCGAGCGGGCGTCCTCGATCATGCCGCGCCAGGGCGAGGTGGAGCGGGCGGTGATCCGGCCGTCGTCGCCCGGCGGGAACATGCCGATCATGCGGATGTAGCCGCCGAACGGGATGGCCTTGATGCCGTACTCCGTCTCGCCCTTCTTGCGCGAGAAGATCGTCGGGCCGAAGCCGACCATGTACTGCGGCACGCGGATGCCGAAGAGCTTGGCGGTGGACAGGTGCCCCAGTTCGTGCCACGCGATGGAGACCAGCAGGCCGATCACGAAGACGACTATGCCGAGGATCATCATCAAGGACGTCATGCACGCGCCTCCGCGGTCGCCGTCTGCGCTGTCAGTTCCCGGGCGCGGGAGCGGGCCCAGGTCTCCGCTTCGAGGACGTCCGGCAGGGTCAGGGTAGTTCCCGCGGGGGGTGTGCCGTGTTCCTCGACCACCTGTGTCACGGTCTCCATGATTCCGGTGAAGGGCAGTGCGCCGCGCAGGAACGCGTCGACGCACTCCTCGTTGGCGGCGTTGAACACGGCCGGGGCGGTGCCCGCGAGCCGGCCGACGTGCCGGGCGAGGCCGACCGAGGGGAAGGCTTCCGTGTCGAGCGGGAAGAACTCCCAGGTCGACGCCTTGCTCCAGTCGAAGGCGGGGGCGGCGTCGGGGACGCGTTCGGGCCAGCCGAGGCCGATGGCGATGGGGCCGCGCATGTCGGGGGGCGTCGCCTGGGCGAGGGTGGAGCCGTCGGTGAACTCGACCATCGAATGGACGTACGACTGCGGGTGCACGACGACCTCGATGCGGTCGAAGGGGATGTCGTACAGCAGGTGGGCCTCGATGACCTCCAGGCCCTTGTTGACGAGGGTGGCGGAGTTGACCGTGATCACCGGGCCCATGGCCCAGGTGGGGTGGGCGAGGGCGTCCTCGACGGTGACGGTCGCCAGCTCCTGCGGGGTGCGGCCGCGGAAGGGGCCGCCGGAGGCGGTGACGACGAGTCTGCGGACGTCGGCGCGCGTGCCGGCGGCGAGCGCCTGGAAGAGCGCGGCGTGCTCGGAGTCCACCGGGATGATCTGCCCCGGCTTCGCCAGCGCCTTGACCAGCGGGCCGCCGACGATGAGCGACTCCTTGTTGGCGAGCGCGAGGGTGCGGCCCGCCTCCAGGGCGGCGAGGGTCGGGGCGAGGCCGATGGAGCCGGTGATGCCGTTGAGCACGGTGTGGCAGGCGGAGGCGGCGAGTTCGGTGGCCGCGTCGGGGCCGGCCAGGATCTCCGGCAGTGCCTCGCCGCTGCCGTACTGCGCGGCCAGCGCCTCGCGCAGCGCCGGTACGACGTCCTCGCGGGCCACGGCGACGGTGCGCACGCGCAGCCGGTACGCCTGCTCGGCGAGGAGGCCGATCCGGCCGCCGTTGGCGGAGAGCGCGGTGACCCGGAAGCGGTCCGGGTTGCGCAGCACGAGGTCGATGGCCTGGGTGCCGATGGACCCGGTGGACCCGAGCACCACCACGTCCTTGGGGCCGTCCCCGGCGACGGGGTCGAAGACGAGATGCGGGTCGGCGAGAGGGGCTGGACTGTCGCTCATCCCCCCATTGTGGCCGCAACGGCCCACTCTTCGGACAGCGCGTCCCCCGGGCGGGTGCAGGGTGGGTGCCGGACGGAACCCGGATGGGAGTCGGGTGGGTGCCGGGCGGGTGCGGGATGGGAGCTGGGCGGGTGTCGGCCGGGGCCCGGGCGACCCGAGACGCCGGACCGCCCGGGGCGGACGGCACGGATCGCGGTGCCGCCCGGCCGGGGGCGGAGGGGCCGACGGGCCCAGCGGCTGGCGGGCCCACGGGCTGGCTGGCCTACGGGCTGGCCGGCCTGCGGGTTGGTGGCCGGGCCGGGGTCGGTGGTGGGGCGGTTAGCGGATCGGGCGGTGGACGTTCTCCTGTTCGCTCGGGCCGGGGGGTGTCTCCGCGATCCACGGGCCGTCGTCCGAGGGGTCGACGACGCCCTCCTCCAGCCAGGTGTAGGCGCCGCCGAGGACGCCCTTGACCACCTTGTGGTCGAGGTCGTCGGTGTTGGTCCACAGGCGGTCGAAGAGTTCGGCGACGCGGATGCGGGACTGGCGGCAGAAGGCGTCGGCGAGCTGGTAGGCCGCGCGGCCGTTCTCGCCGCGGGCGCGCAGGAGTTCGGCGCGCACACAGGCCGCGCTCATCGCGAACAGTTCGGCGCCGATGTCCACGACCCGGCCGAGGAAGCCCTGCTTGGTCTCCATCCGGCCCTGCCAGCGGGACATGGCGTAGAAGGTGGAGCGGGCGAGCTTGCGGGCGTGGCGCTCGACGTACCGCAGGTGTCCGGACAGGTCGGTGTGCCCGCGCGGGTGGAAGTCGGCGTAGGAGCGCGGCAGCTGGCCGGGTCCGGCGACCAGCTTGGGCAGCCACTTGGCGTAGAAGACACCGGCGTTGGCGCCCGCCTTCGCCTTGTCCGGCAGGGACTTGTCGGGGTCGATGAGGTCGCCGGCGACCGAGAGGTGGGCGTCGACGGCCTCCCGCGCGATCAGCAGGTGCATGATCTCGGTGGAGCCCTCGAAGATGCGGTTGATGCGCAGGTCGCGCAGCATCTGCTCGGCGGGGACGGCGCGTTCGCCGCGGGCGGCGAGGGAGGCGGCCGTCTCGAAGCCGCGGCCGCCGCGGATCTGCACCAGTTCGTCGGCCATCTTCCAGGCCATCTCGGAGCCGTACAGCTTGGCGAGGGCGGCCTCGATGCGGATGTCGTTGCGGTCCTCGTCGGCCATCTGGGAGGACAGTTCGACCACGGCCTCCAGGGCGAAGGTGGTGGCCGCGATGAAGGAGATCTTCGAGCCGACCGCCTCGTGCAGCGCGACCGGCTTGCCCCACTGCTCGCGGACCGCCGACCACTCGCGGGCGATCTTCAGACACCACTTGCCGGAGCCCGCGCACATGGCGGGCAGGGAAAGCCGCCCGGTGTTCAGGGTGGTCAGGGCGATCTTCAGGCCCTGGCCCTCCTCACCGATGCGGTGCGCGGCCGGGACGCGGACCTGATGGAGGCGGGTGACGCCGTTCTCGATGCCGCGCAGGCCCATGAAGGCGTTGCGGTGCTCGACCGTGACGCCCTCGGCGGCGGCCTCGACGACGAAGGCGGTGATGCCGCCCCGGTGGCCCTCGGACTTCGGTACGCGCGCCATGACCACCAGGAGGTCGGCGACCACCCCGTTGGTCGTCCACAGCTTGACGCCGTCCAGCAGGTAGTCATCGCCGTCCGGGACGGCGGTGGTGGCCAGGCGGGCCGGGTCGGAGCCGACGTCCGGTTCGGTGAGCAGGAACGCGGAGATGTCGGTGCGGGCGCAGCGCGGCAGGAAGGTGTCCTTCTGCTCCTGGGTGCCGAACATCTTCAGCGGCTGCGGTACGCCGATCGACTGATGCGCGGAGAGCAGGGCGCCGATCGCGGGGCTGGCGGAGCCGGCCAGGGCGAGCGCCTTGTTGTAGTACAGCTGGGTGAGACCGAGACCGCCGTACTTGGTGTCGATCTTCATCCCGAGGGCGCCGATCTCCTTGAGACCGGTGATGACGTCGTCGGGTATCCGCGCGTCGCGCTCGATCCGGGCGGAGTCGACCTTCGTCTCGCAGAAGTCGCGCAGCTTGGCCAGGAACTCCTCGCCGCGCTGCACGTCGTCGTCGGCGGGCAGCGGGTGCGGGTGGATGAGGTCGAGCCGGAAGCGGCCGAGGAACAGTTCCTTGGCGAAGCTGGGCTTGCGCCAGTGCTGTTCCCGGGCGGCCTCCGCGACCTGCCGGGCCTCGCGCTCGCTGACAGTGGGTTTGCTGGTCGCTGGTGCGGTCATGGGCCTCACCTCGCCCGCGAGGAAGGGATCTCGCGAATAGGGATCTCGGGTACGTACGTTACTGACCGGTGCTACTGGTTCGTATGTACCCCATACGGGGCGACCTCACCACCCTGTGTGGGTGACCGCTCACGGGGTGGCGGGCCGGGGTCCTGCGCGGTGCGGCTACCCCGGAACGGGAGATCCACCGCGGCCGGACGCGATCCCGGCCGCGGTGACTGTGGCGGTCGCCGTCGCGGTCGCGGGGAAAGGACCGGCGGCCGGAACCCCCGCACAGTGGGTTCCGGCCGCCGGTCCGCCCGATGGACTCACACAGGACTCAGAGCGCGAGACCCGTCAGGACCAGCACACGCTCGTAGGTGTAGTCGTCCATCGCGTACTTGACGCCCTCGCGGCCCACGCCGGACTGCTTGGCCCCGCCGTAGGGCATCTGGTCGGCGCGGTAGGAGGGGACGTCGCCGATGACGACGCCGCCGACCTCCAGGGCGCGGTGGGCACGGAAGGCGGTCTGCAGGTCGTGGGTGAACACGCCCGCCTGCAGGCCGTACTTGGAGTCGTTGACCGCGGCGAACGCCTCGGCCTCGCCGGTCACCTTCTGCACGGTGAGGACCGGGCCGAAGACCTCCTCGCAGGCGAGCGTCGCACCGGCCGGTACGCCGGCCAGGACGGTCGGCGCGAAGGAGGCGCCGTCGCGCTTGCCGCCGGTGAGCAGGTCGGCGCCGGCGTCGACGGCCTCGCGCACCCAGGACTCCACGCGCTTGGCGGCGTCCTCGCTGACCAGCGGGCCGACGTCGGTGCTGTCGTCGGACGGGTCACCGGTGCCCTGCGCCTCGACGGCGGCGACGATGCGCGGCAGCAGCCGGTCGTAGACCGCGGCGTCCGCGATCACGCGCTGCACGGAGATGCAGGACTGGCCGCCCTGGTAGTTGGAGAAGGTCGCGATGCGGGTCGCGGCCCGGTCGAGGTCCTCGTCGCTCGCCCAGTCGGCGAGGACGACGGCGGCGCCGTTGCCGCCCAGCTCCAGGGTGCAGTGCTTGCGCGGCACCGAGTCCATGATCGCGTAGCCGACCTTCTCCGAACCGGTGAAGGAGATGACCGGCAGCCGCTCGTCCTGGACCAGGGCGGGCATCTTGTCGTTGGCGACCGGCAGGACCGACCAGGAACCGGCCGGCAGGTCCGTCTCGGCGAGCAGCTCACCGAGGATCAGGCCGGACAGCGGGGTGGCCGGGGCCGGCTTGAGGATGATCGGGACGCCGGCGGCGATGGCCGGGGCGATCTTGTGCGCGCACAGGTTCAGCGGGAAGTTGAACGGCGCGATGCCGAGGACGACACCCTTGGGGAAGCGGCGGGTGAGGGCGAGCCGGCCCTGGCCGCCGCCGTCCGTGTCCAGGCGCTGGGCCTCGCCGCCGTTGAACCGGCGGGCCTCCTCCGCGGCGAACCGGAACACCGACACCGCGCGGCCGACCTCGCCGCGCGCCCACTTGATCGGCTTGCCGTTCTCGGCGGAGATCAGCTGCGCGATCTCCTCGGTGCGCTCGGTCAGCCGCTTGCCGACGTGGTCCAGGGCGGCGGCGCGGACGTGCGCGGGGGCGGCGGCGAACTCGTCCAGCACGGCGTGCGCGGCGGCCACGGCCTCCTCGACCTGGGCGTCGGTCGGCACGCTGACCTTGCCGACCAGCCGGCCGTCCCACGGGGAGGTGACGTCGAAGGTGTCCTCGCCGGTGGCCTGGCGGCCGGCGAGCCAGAAGGCGGTGGTGGAAGTCATCTGAGGAGTCCCGGCCCTTCCGCGTAGGACGCGTAGGAGGTGAGTGCTTGCGTCGACAACGGTAGGACGGGCCCGCCCGACCGGCGCTTGTCCGTGGTGGAGCGCCGGGGGGCGGGAGTGCGCCGGTTTGTCGTACGCGCGGGAAGGGGGCGCGGCGGTGCGGGTCAGGCCGGGTCGGTCGAGGTTGTTTTCAGGGCGAGCCACAGCTCCATGCGTACGTCCGGGTCGTCCAGTGAGCGGCCGAGGATCTCCTCGACCCGGCGCATCCGGTAGCGCAGGGTGTGCCGGTGCACGCCCAGGTCGGCCGCGGCGGCGTCCCACTGGCCGTGGCGCGAGAGCCAGGCCCGCAGCGAGGCCACCAGATCGCCGCGCCCGGTCGCGTCGTGCTCGACCAGCGCCCGCAGGAGACCGTCCGCGAACGCCCGGACCGCGTCGTCCGCGAGCAGCGGCAGCACCGAGCCGGACGCCAGCTGCTCGTGCTCGACCAGCACCCGGCCGCGCCGCCGGGCCACCGACAGCGCCTGCTCGGCCTGCCGGTACGCGGCGGCGGCGGTCACCGGACCGGCCGGCGCGGACAGTCCCACGACCAGTTCGTCCGTCTCGCCGGCCGGCTGCTCCGGTACGGCGGCGGCCCGGGCGGCCTCCAGGGCGGCGGCGTGCTCCGCGCAGGCGGTGACGGCCGCGCTGCCGTCCCCGGCCAGCACCACGAGGCGCTCCCCGTCCGGCACCAGCAGCACCGCCTCCCCGGACCGCGCGGCCGCGGCCTCGGCCACCTCCGCGAGCCGGACGAGCGGATCGCCGCCGACGCCGAGCACGGCGGGCGGCGCGGCCGAGGCGGGCTTGACCGCCTGCACGCGGGCGTGCGCGTCGGCGTGCGCCCGCGCGGCGGACGCCGACGCGGACTCCGCGACGATCACCCGGAAGGGCGCGTCGAGCAGGCCGCCGTACAGGTCCCCGGCGACGCCCCGGGCGTGGTCGGGCTGCCCGGCGAGCAGCATGCGCAGCACCGCGGCGCCGATCCGCTGCTCGGCGGCGTGCAGCGAGCGGGAGCGTTCCGTGGTGAGGGTCAGCAGGGC
Organism: Streptomyces sp. NPDC047017; assembly: GCF_040644175.1. Lineage (NCBI taxonomy): Bacteria > Bacillati > Actinomycetota > Actinomycetes > Kitasatosporales > Streptomycetaceae > Streptomyces > Streptomyces sp. NPDC047017. The sequence goes on from NZ_JBEYVW010000025.1 coordinate 53,236, forward strand.
GATGGCGGAGTGCACGGCGTAGCGCTCGGCGGTGCCCAGGGTCGCGGCGGTGCCGACGGCGAGCGCGGCGCGGGGGCGGCGGCCGGTGCCGATGGAGTGGAGTTCGACGCGGTCCTCGGTCTCCGGGCCGCCGACCACGGCGGAGGCGGGCGCGGGCCGGTCGCGCAGGCGTTCGACATCGGCGGTGAGCCGGGCGGCCCGGCGCAGGGACCACTCGGGCGCGGTGGCGACCACGGCGCCCGAGGCGTCGTACAGGGCCGCCCAGCCGTCGACCTGGGCGGCGAGCGCGGCGAGCAGCCCTTCGGGGCCGGCGTTCAGGGTCTGCCTGGTCAGCTCGCGCTGGGCGGCGAAGCCCGCCGTGACCGCCCGGTACTGGTCGGCGGCGATCGCGGCCGACACCGCCTTGCTGATCGCGAGGAACGGGGTGCGCCGGGGCACTTCGAGCAGCGGCAGGCCCTCCGCGCCGGCGGCGGCGACCAGCGCCCCGGGGATCTCGTCGTAGTTCACCCCGACGGCGAAGCCGAGTCCGACCACGCCCGCGCCGACCAGCCGCTTCACATAGCGGCGCATGGCCTCGGGGTCCTCCGCGTCCAGTTTGAGCGCGGTGATCAGCAGCAGCTCCCCGCCCTCCATGTACGGCACCGGGTCGGCCAGCTCGCTGACGTGTGCCCAGCGGACGGGCACGTCGAGGCGGTCCTCACCGGCGCGCACGGTCAGCTTGAGCGCGGAGTGATGGACGAGCGAGGCGAGCGTCGGGGGCATGGGGCCTTCAGGTCTGCGGAGATCCGGTGGACGAGGTGCTGTTTTGGCCGTCGCGTATGAACGTCCACTGCCGATTCTGCCTCACTGGAGGATCCGCGCGAGACCCGAACCCCGCCCGCCCCCGCGCCGGGCCGCCTCAGCCCCGCAGGTCCACCAGGAGCGGCGGCGCGTGCCCGCCGTCCACGCCGGTCAGCGACAGCACCGCGTGCCCGGGCGGCAGCTCGTGGGCCAGCTGGGAGGCGGACCAGCGCTCCCGTTCGACCTGCCGGGTGGTGACCGCGTCGGTGGTGACGGCCTTGCCGGTGACCAGTTTGCGCAGGGCGTGGAGGGCCCGGGTCATCGGCTGGTCCGCGAAGACGGTGTGCTTGGCCACCTCGGTGGTCTCCACCCATTCGGTGCCCCAGGCGTGCGCGAACCGGCTGCCGTCCCAGGTGGTCACCCCGGACAGCGCCATCCGGCAGCCGACGGCGCCCAGCAGCGGCCCGTGCAGCGCCTCGGGCACGTCCGCGATGGCGCGCAGCGCGAGGACGACCCCGGCGTTCTGGGCGCGCAGCCGCTGGATACGGCGTACCGACTCGGTGGTGACGGTGCCGGTGGCGTCGTCCAGGACCAGGCAGGTGAAGTGGGGGCGCCGGGTGTCGCGTACGACGGTGTGGAACTGGGCCAGGATCAGCCGGGTGATCAGCCGGGACGCCTCCTCGTGTCCGCGTTCGGGCAGGTCGACGCGGACCCGCAGCGGGTGGTGGGCGACGGCGCGCAGGGAGAAGGGATGGCCGCCGGTGGCGGCGCTGCCGAAGAAGTCGGCGAAGACGGGCCGGTCGAGCAGGGCGAGCCGGTCGGCGAGGGCCGGGCCCGCGTCGGCGGCGCCGCCGGCCTGCCGCAGCCGGGCGTCCAGTTCGCGGCGCATCACGGTGTGCGCGTCGCCCGCGAGTCCCGCCCGCAGCGCGGCCAGCGCCCCCGGGTCGCCCTCCAGCAGTTCGCGCAGCACCGGCAGCGGCGGGAAGTGGCCGTGCACCGCCCGGTAGGGGCCGAGGAGCTGGGCGAGCGCGGTGGCGGCGCTCTGGTTGCCGACCGTGTCGAGGTCTCCGGCCAGGGCCTCGGCGAGGAAGGCGGCGGCCTCGTCGGGGTCCTCGGACTCCGCGTACGGGTCGAGGTCGTGCGCGGAGGCCGGGTCGCCGATCCGGACCACCACGTCGTACGCGCCGTCCCGGCCCAGCGGCGTACCGGCGGCGCAGACGGCGACGACCGCGCACCGGCCGGTCAGCGCCTGGAGGGCGAGCGCCTCGGTGACGGGTTCGACGACATGCCGGGTCTTGCCGGAGCCGGGCGGTCCGACCAGCAGCAGCGAGGTGCCGAGCTGCTCGGGGCCGAGGGCCGCGCCGGCGCCGTGGTAGGCGCGCGGCGCCCGCTCCCCCGGTGCCCACCGGCCCAGCCGGACCTGGCCGGCCAGCAGGTCGTGCCGGGCGGTGCGGCCGGGCAGGTCGCGGTCGCCGGAGGGGTGGACCCAGGCGGCGGCGCCCTGCCGCAGCACGGTGTCGGTGAAGGCGGCCAGGCGCCCCTCGCGCCGGGCCTCGCCCCAGGCCCGCTCGACGCGGGCGCAGTCGACGTCGTTCATCCGGCCGCCGGCCACCTCGCCGGTCAGCAGGTCGGCGGCCTGGTACTGGCCCGCCTGGCGCAGCTCGGGCCAGTGCGAGCGCGGGGTGTCGGCCGCGGGCGGGGCGGTGGCCGGGCCGGCGGCGGCGCGGCGGCGGTCGGCCAGCTCCTTCGCGTACGCCCACCAGCCGCCGACCCGGGCGAACGGCCACACCACCAGGGCGGTGATCAGCGCGTACAGGCTGTCGGTGAACAGCTGGGAGACGAACAGGTCGTAGCCGCCGGAGACCAGGACGACCAGGGAGAACACCGGGGCGACGACCGGCAGCGGGTCCCAGCCCACGCCCGGGAAGGCGCCCGGGAAGACGAGGCTGAGCGCACCGAGGGCGCCGATCGCCGCGAACAGGGCGCGGCTGGGCTGCGGGCGGCCGCCGACGAAGTGCCGTACCACCTCGGGCCAGCCGCCCAGCCGTCCGACGGCGTAGACGAGCACGGCGAAGAACAGGCCGTCGTAGACCACCCGGGCCTCGCGGCCCTCCATCCCCTTGGGGGAGACGGTGCCGCCCCACCACCAGTCGTCCGGGGTGAACAGCTTGAGCGGCGCGCCCTCGTACGGCACGGCGCCCTGCCGCCACAGCGACCACACGAGCAGGGCCACGACCAGCGGGATCAGCAGGCCGACGACGGTGATGGAGGGCAGCCGGCCGGGGGTGTCGGCGCCCTTGGGCGGCCGGTGGCCGAAGCGCCAGACACCGGGCGCGGCGGCCGGGCGGGGGGTGTCGAGCCACTCGGTCACGGCGGGCCGGGGGGCGTGCTGGGGCGGGAGCACGGGGGGCGGCTGGGCGCCGTACGGCGCGGTCGGGGGGTGCGCGGGCCGGGGCGGCGGCGCGGGGGTGTCCCGCGGTACCGCCGGGCGCGGCACCGGGTTCGCGTGCCGTGGCTGCGCGCTCCGGGCGTCCTGCGTCCCGTCGTCCATCTGCCCTGCCCCCTGACCAGCCGTTGCGTCCACGGTTCCGTCCACCATCAGCGAGTCAATCTAGCGCCCGTGCCAAGGGAGTTCACCGACCGTGCGGTGAACCGCCCGTCCCGTGGCCGCGCACCGCGCCGCGGGGCCCGCACCCCTTCTATATCCATCGCGGACAACGGCGAGTGCCGACAACGCCCACATGGAGCATGCCCACCCCCCTTCTGCCGTCCTAACCTGCGAGAAAAGAAGGAAAAGCGTCCATAAAAACGCCGTCCTCGTCCAAGCCCCCCGCACGCAAGATCTCTCCAGGGAGCCCCCATGACCGCACTTGAGCAGGAGCGCCGCGTCGTCACCGCCATCCCCGGCCCGAAGTCGCAGGAGCTGCAGGCCCGCCGTACCGCCGCGGTCGCGCAGGGTGTGGGCTCGACGCTGCCGGTCTTCGTCACCCGCGCCGGCGGCGGCATCATCGAGGACGTCGACGGCAACCGCATCATCGACTTCGGTTCCGGTATCGCCGTGACCAGCGTCGGCGCGTCCGCCGAGGCCGTCGTACGCCGCGCCTCCGCGCAGCTCGCCGACTTCACCCACACCTGTTTCATGGTCACCCCGTACGAGAGCTACGTGGCCGTCGCCGAGGCGCTGGCCGAGCTGACGCCGGGTGACCACGAGAAGAAGTCGGCGCTGTTCAACAGCGGTGCCGAGGCCGTCGAGAACGCGGTGAAGATCGCCCGCGCGTACACGAAGCGCCCGGCCGTCGTCGTCTTCGACCACGGCTACCACGGCCGTACGAACCTCACCATGGCGCTGACCGCGAAGAACATGCCGTACAAGCACGGCTTCGGTCCGTTCGCGCCCGAGGTGTACCGCGTGCCGGTGGCCTACGGCTACCGCTGGCCGACCGGCCCGGAGAACGCGGGCCCGGAGGCCGCCAAGCAGGCCATCGACCAGATCAGCAAGCAGGTCGGCGCGGAGAACGTGGCCGCGATCATCATCGAGCCGGTGCTCGGTGAGGGCGGTTTCATCGAGCCGGCCAAGGGCTTCCTGCCGGCCGTGCGCCAGTTCGCCGCCGACCACGGCATCGTCTTCGTCGCCGACGAGATCCAGTCCGGCTTCTGCCGCACCGGCCAGTGGTTCGCCTGCGAGGACGAGGGCATCGTGCCCGACCTGATCACGACGGCCAAGGGCATCGCCGGCGGCCTGCCGCTGGCCGCCGTCACCGGCCGCGCCGAGATCATGGACGCCGCGCACGCGGGTGGCCTGGGCGGCACCTACGGCGGCAACCCGGTCGCCTGCGCGGGTGCGCTCGGGGCGATCGAGACGATGAAGGAGCTGGACCTCAACGGGAAGGCCCGGCGGATCGAGGAGGTCATGAAGGCCCGCCTGGGCGCCATGGCCGAGAAGTTCGACATCATCGGCGACGTCCGCGGCCGGGGCGCGATGATCGCCATCGAGCTGGTCAAGGACCGTGCCACCAAGGAGCCGAACCCGGAGGCCACCGCGGCGCTCGCCAAGGCGTGCCACGCCGAGGGCCTGCTGATCCTGACCTGCGGCACCTACGGCAACGTGGTGCGCTTCCTGCCCCCGCTGGTCATCGGCGAGGACCTGCTGAACGAGGGCCTCGACCTCGTCGAGCAGGCGTTCGCGCGCCTCTGAGCGGCGTGGCCGCCCCGGCGGCGCGTGCTGCGGCAGACCGTGTGAAGAAGGTGTGGGGGGAGGATGGCAGGACGCCGAACGGTCTGTCCTGCGCCCCTCGGCTGCCGTAGCGTCTTCCCCAGATGAGAGATACACCCCGCTCACAGGGGACTGTGGGCGGTATCAGGCCGTGGCCTCCCCAGCTTCGACCTGGTCCGTGCCTCGCGCACACCACCGGGGCCCCCGGGCTCCGGATCTCCTCACCGATCGGACGGTCGCCCGCCCCAAACCCCCCGGGGCGCGCGGCATTCCGGTCACCACGGCCGCAATCGCATGGACGGCCGTACCGAAGGACCGACGCGGAACCCCCCCTCCGCGCCGGTCCTTCGGCGTGTCAGAGGTGCTTCGGCACGTACTTGGGACTCCCGCCGTAGGCGTTGTCGCCCGGCTCACCCTCCATGGCGGCGAAGCCCAGCAGCACGACGGCGCCGATGACCGGGACCAGGCCGATGAGCAGCCACCACCCGGAGCGCCCCGTGTCATGCAGCCGCCGCGCTCCCAGGGCGAGGGAGGGCGGGAGAATCGCCAGCACGAACAGGGCCACCGGATAACCGAACCCGGTGGCTCGGCCGACGACGAGCAGCGCGACGCAGATCACGAGGTTGAGCAGACCGAACATCCAGTACTCAGCGCGCCGCGCACGCCCGGAGAACCGGAAGTACTTCTTGAGAACATCCGCGTACCAGCCCATTTTTCCCCCGAACAGCTGCAGCCCGTCAAAGCCGGATGACCGCGGGTGAACTTACGTGACCCGCGACACGCCGAGCAAGCCGCATCCGATGCCCGGCCAGGGCCGGGTCCGGGTCCGGGTCGGTTCCCGACGTGCCCCCGGGAACTGCGAGACTGTGCGCCGTGCGGAAGGAAAGTGGTGGCCTGCCGGCCCTCGCGGTGCTGGGGATGGCGCTTCCGGGTGTGATGTTCGCGCTCCTCACCTGGCAGGTCCGCGACCACGGTCCTCTCCTCCGGGTCGACCGGTCGGCCAGTCACGCTCTGCTGCACCCCGACCGGTTCTCCGAGGTGCTGTCCGATCTGGGGAATGTGCAGGTCGCTGTGCCGGTGCTGGTGGTGGTGCTGGTGTATGTGGCGTGGCGGGGGTGCCGGGAGAGGGTCGTCAGGTGGTGGGTGGCGCCGGTCGGTGGGGCCGGGGTGATGGTGGTGCTGCCCGCGGTCGTCGTGCCGCTCAAGGAGTGGGTGGACCGGGCGGGGACCGCCGCCGTGCCGCCCGGGGGCGGGTACTTTCCGTCGGGGCACACGGCCACGGCGGTGGTCGCCTACGGGGCGGCGGTGCTGGTGGTGCTGCCGTGGGTGCGGACGGCGCCGGCCCGGCGGGCGGTGGTCGCCGGGGGCGCCGTCCTGGTGACGGCGGTGTCCTACGGGCTGGTGCGGCGCGGCTACCACTGGCCGCTGGACGTGGTGGCCAGCTGGTGTCTGGGGGCCGTGCTGCTGTCGCTGCTGGTGGCCGTGGTGCGGGGCGTCAGCCGAAGTAGGAGTCGAACGTCTGCTGGAACTGCCCACCAGCGAAGCGGTCCCAGTTGATGGACCAGGTCATCAGGCCGCGCAGGGCGGGCCAGGTGCCGTGGGTGGTGTACGAGCCGCAGTTGCTCTTCTTCGTCAGGCAGTCCAGGGTCTTGGTGACCTCGGCGGGGGCCACATAGCCGTTGCCCGCCTGGGTGGAGGCCGGCATGCCGATGGCGATCTGGTCGGGGCGCAGCGGCGGGAACATGTGCGTGGTGTCGCCGGCCACCGGGAAGCCCGTCAGGAGCATGTCCGTCATGGCGATGTGGAAGTCCGCGCCGCCCATGGAGTGGTACTGGTTGTCCAGGCCCATGATCGGGCCGGAGTTGTAGTCCTGGACGTGCAGCAGGGTCAGGTCGTCGCGCAGGGCGTAGATCACCGGCAGGTAGGCGCCGCAGCGCGGGTCCTGGCCGCCCCACTTGCCGGTGCCGTAGTACTGGTAGCCCAGCTGCACGAAGAACGTCTCCGGGGCCATGGTCAGGACGAACTTGTCACCGTACTCGGCCTTGAGGGTCCTCAGCGCCGAGATCAGGTTGACGATCACCGGGGTGGTCGGGTTCCTGAAGTCGGTGTCGCCGGTGTCCAGGGACAGGGAGTGGCCCTCGAAGTCGATGTCGAGGCCGTCCAGGCCGTACTGGTCGATGATCTTCGAGACGGAGGAGACGAAGGTGTCCCGGGCGGCCGTCGTGGTCAGCTGGACCTGGCCGTTCTGGCCGCCGATGGAGATCAGCACCTTCTTGCCGGCCGCCTGCTCGGCCTTGATGGCCGCCTTGAAGTCGGCGTCGCTCTCCACGCTCGGGCAGTCGGTGACGGAGCAGCGGTTGAAGCGGATGTCGCCGGAGGTGGGCGAGGTCGGCTCGCCGAAGGCCAGGTCGATGACGTCCCAGCTCGCGGGGACGTCGGCCATGCGGGTGTAGCCGGAGCCGTTGGCGAAACTGGCGTGCAGATAGCCGACCAGGGCGTGCGGGGGCAGGGTCGTGGAGCCGCCGGGGTCGCCGCCCCCGCCCGGGTCCGCCGCCGTGGTCGCGGTGACGGCCGCGGACCTCGGCGACTCGCCGGCGTCGTTCACGGCGGTGACCTGGAAGCTGTACGCCGTGGCGGGCGTCAGCCCGGTGACCGTCGCCGTGGTGCCGGTCACCGTCTGGACCTTCGCACCGTCGCGGTAGACCGCGTAGCCCGTCGCACCGCTCACCGCCGGCCAGGACAGGGCCACGCCGGTGGAGGTGACCGTGCCGGTCCTCAGGCCGGTGGGCGCGGCGGGCGGCTGCTGGGGCGTACCGGCGGGGCCGGTGAGGGAGATGTCGTCGGCGTAGTACGCGCCGGTGCCGTACCAGCCGTGCGTGTAGACAGTGACCTTGCCGGTCTGCGCGCCGGTGCGGAAGGTGGTGGTGAGCTGCTGCCAGTCGGCGGCGGACTGGGTCCAGGCGTACGTGTCGGTGGTGCCGGTGCCGCTCGCGCCGAGGTAGACGTACGCGCCGCGGACGTAACCGGTCAGCGTGTACTGGGAGTTCGGCCGGACGGACACCGTCTGGGCGCACTGGGCGTTGTCGCTGCCTGCCGGGGTGGCCTGCAGTGCGGCCGTGCCGCCGTGGACGGGGCTGGTCACCGTCTTGGCGGTGGGGGCGCAGGTCCAGCCGTCCAGGCGGGATTCGAAACCGCCGTTGCGCGTGAGGTCGGCGTCGGCCGCACGGGCGGCCGACGAGAGCGCGGTGACGCCGGGCACGGCCAGCAGACCGGCGGCGAGCAGGGCGAGCAGGCGGCGGGTGGCGGGTCTTGGTCTGTCGCGGTCCACAAGTACCTCCGGGCAGGGGGAGTTTGGAGGGTGGAGCGCGCTCAATTTGGTCCAGACCAATAGGGTTGTCAAGACCTGTGACACGGCTCGGCGGCCCGGGGGTCAGCGATCGCCCTCCGTGGCCAGGCCCGCCGCCGCCTCGTGCATCGCCAGTTCCAGCAGCGCCGGATCGGTGAGGGTGCCCGAGCCGTCCGGCGGGATCAGCCAGCGCACGGAGCCCGCGGTCCGGCCCGGGTACGGCACCACGATCCAGGTGCCGTCCCCGGCGCCGCGCACCCCGGTGCCCAGCCAGCGCGCCGCCGTGCCCGCCGGCACGAAGAACCCGAGGCGCCCGTCGCCGAAGTCGGCCAGCACCGGGCCGACCTGATCGAGGATCCGGCACAGCACGTCCAGCGTCGGGTAGCCGAGCGCGCCGGGCAGGATCAGCACGTCCCACGCCCGGCCCGCGGGCAGCAGGGCGACCGCGCGCGGATTGCGCTCCCACTGCTTGCGGCAGGCCCGCGGGTCCGGCGCGACCGATGCCAGCCACTCGACCGCCGTCCTGTTACCCGTCATCAGGGGACCTCCCTCTTCGTCGGGGACGCGGGTCGTCGCGTCCACGGGAAGCAAGAGGGAGGTCCCCCGCGGGCATTACGCGGGTTCCGGTGGCTGTTCGGAGTGAACCGGGTCACAGCCGGCGCCGCGGGTACGCCTCACCGGCCCCGCCCGGCAGCAGCCGCCTCAGCTGTCGAAACCCAGCCCCATCCGGTCCATCGCGCGCAGCCACAGGTTGCGCCGGCCGCCGTGCGCGTCGGCGCGGGCCAGCGACCACTTGGTGAGCGCGATACCGGTCCAGGCCAGCGGCTCGGGCGGGAACGGCAGCGGCTTCCTGCGGACCATCTCCAGTGCGGTGCGCTCGGTGCGCTCCCCGGAGAGCAGGTCGAGCATCACGTCGGCGCCGAAGCGGGTGGCGCCGACGCCCAGGCCGGTGTACCCGGCCGCGTAGGCCACCTTCCCCTGGTGGGCGGTGCCGAAGAACGCGGAGAAGCGCGAGCAGGTGTCGATCGCGCCGCCCCAGGTGTGGGTGAAGCGCACCCCCTCCAGCTGCGGGAAGCAGGTGAAGAAGTGCCCGGCGAGCTTGGCGTACGTCTCGGGGCGGTCGTCGTACTCGGCGCGCACCCGGCCGCCGTAGGGGTAGACCGCGTCGTAGCCGCCCCACAGGATCCGGTGGTCGGCGGAGAGCCGGAAGTAGTGGAACTGGTTGGCGGAGTCGCCGAGGCCCTGGCGGTTCTTCCAGCCGATGGCGGCGAGCTGCCCGGAGGTGAGCGGCTCGGTCATCATCGCGTAGTCGTAGACCGGGACGGTGTAGGCGCGGACCCGCTTGACCAGGCTGGGGAAGATGTTGGTGCCCAGGGCGACCTGGCGGGCGCGGACCCGGCCGTAGGGGGTGCGTACGGCCATGCCGGCGCCGTACGGCTTGAGGGTGAGCGCCGGGGTGTTCTCGTAGACACGCACGCCGAGTTCCCGGCACGCCCGCTTGAGGCCCCAGGCGAGCTTGGCCGGGTGCAGCATGGCGACGCCCCGGCGGTCCCAGAGCCCGGCCTCGAAGGTGGGCGAGGCGACCTGTTCGCGCACCGCGTCCCGGTCGAGGAACTCGATGCCCTCGGCCAGGCCCTTCCGCTCCAGCTCCGCGTACCAGTCCTTCAGTTCCCACGCCTGGTAGGGCTCGGTGGCGACGTCGATCTCGCCGGTGCGTTCGAACTCGCAGTCGATGGAGTGGCGGGCGACCGTCTCCTCGATGGCGTCGAGATTGCGGGCGCCCAGCTCCTCCAGCTTGTGGATCTCCCCGGGCCAGCGGGCGAGGCCGTTGGAGAGGCCGTGGGTGAGGGAGGCGGCGCAGAATCCGCCGTTGCGGCCGGAGGCGGCCCAGCCCGCCTCGCGGCCCTCCACCAGCACCACGTCGGTGGCTGGGTCGCGCTCCTTGGCGATCAGCGCGGTCCACAGTCCGCTGTAGCCGCCGCCGACGACCAGCAGGTCGCAGCTCTCCGCGCCGGTGAGGGCGGGCTCGGGGCGGGGGCGGCCGGGGTCGTCCAGCCAGTACGGGGCCGGCTGGGCCTCGGAGAGTGATGCGGTCCAGCGGGTCATGGCGCTCGGGGCCATGATTTCAACTCCCTACAGAGTTATATGCGGGTCATGCCTTTTGCTTGGTACGGCGATTTCCGATGGCCATGGAGACCAGGACGAACAGTACGGCGATGAGGAACATGGCCGTGCCGATGACATTGATCTGAACGGGTGTGCCGCGCTGTGCCGATCCCCAGACGAACATGGGGAAGGTGACGGTCGAGCCCGCGTTGAAATTGGTGATGATGAAATCGTCGAAGGAGAGCGCGAAGGCGAGCAGCGCGCCCGCGGCGATTCCAGGGGCCGCAATGGGCAGGGTGACCCGGACGAAGGTCTGGAACGGGCCGGCGTAGAGGTCCTGCGCGGCCTGTTCCAGCCTCGGGTCCATCGACATCACGCGCGCCTTGACGGCGGTGACGACGAAGCTGAGGCAGAACATGATGTGGGCGATGAGGATCGTCCAGAAGCCGAGCTGGGCGCCCATGTTGAGGAACAGGGTGAGCAGCGAGGCGGCCATGACGACCTCGGGCATCGCCATCGGCAGGAAGATCAGCGAGTTCACGGCGGGGCGGCCGCGGAAGCGGTAGCGGACCAGCGCGAAGGCGATCAGCGTGCCGAGGACGGTGGCGCCGAGGGTGGCCCACACGGCGATCTGGAGGCTGAGGGAGAGCGAGCCGCACATTCCGGCGACACCGCACGGGTCCTTCCACGCGTCGGTGGAGAACTGCTGCCACTCGTAATTGAAGCGTCCCTTCGGCTTGTTGAAGGAGAACACTGTGACGACGACGTTCGGCAGCAGCAGATAGCCGAGCGTGAGCAGTCCTGCGATGACGACGAGATGGCGCTTGAGCCAGGTGACGAGGGGCATTTAGACGAGATCCTCCGTCCCGGACCGGCGGATGTAGACGGTGACCATGACGAGAATCGCGGCCATGAGGATGAAGGAGAGGGCGGCGGCCGTCGGATAGTCCAGGACGCGCAGGAACTGGGTCTGGATGACATTGCCGACCATGCGGGTGTCGGTGGAGCCGAGCAGGTCGGCGTTGACGTAGTCGCCGGCCGCCGGGATGAAGGTCAGCAGGGTGCCGGAGACCACGCCGGGCATGGACAGCGGGAAGGTGACCTTGCGGAAGGTGGTGAAGGGCCGGGCGTACAGGTCGCCGGCGGCCTCGTGCAGCCGCCCGTCGATCCGCTCCAGCGAGGTGTACAGCGGAAGGATCATGAACGGCAGGAAGTTGTACGTCAGTCCGCACACCACCGCGAGCGGGGTGGCCAGGACCCGGTCGCCGGAGGTCCAGCCGAGCCAGTTGGTGACGTCGAGGACGTGCAGCGTGCCCAGCGCCCCGACGACCGGGCCGCCGTCGGCGAGGATCGTCTTCCAGGCCAGGGTGCGGATCAGGAAGCTGGTGAAGAACGGCGCGATCACCAGGATCATGATCAGGTTGCGCCAGCGGCCCGCGCGGAACGCGATCAGGTAGGCGAGCGGGTAGCCGAGCAGCAGGCACAGGACGGTGGCGGCGGCCGCGTACAGGACCGAGCGCAGGAACTGCGGCCAGTACTCCGACAGCGCGTCCCAGTAGGTCGCGAAGTGCCAGGTGACCTTGTAGCCGTGCTCCAGGGAGCCGGTCTGCACGGAGGTGGACGCCTGGTAGACCAGCGGCAGCGCGAAGAAGACGACGAGCCAGAGGATGCCGGGCAGCAGCAGCCAGTACGGGGTGAGGCGGCCCCGCCTGCGCGGCGGCTTCGTGGCGGGTGCGGTGGGCGCGAGCGGCGGCGGCGCCTCGGTGGCGGCGGACATCAGGCGGCGTCCTCCTCGACGGAGCCGACACCGGCACCGATGTCCTGGGTGGCGTCAAGACCGAAGGTGTGGGCCGGGTTCCAGTGCAGGACGACCTCGGCGCCGGGCGTCAGGCGGGGGTCGCGGTCGATGTTCTGGGCGTAGACCTCGAAGCCGGAGCAGACCGGGCTGTCGATGACGTACTGCGTGCAGACGCCGATGAAACTGGAGTCGGCGATCCTGCCGGTGATGCGGTTGCGGCCCTCGGGGATCTCGCCGGCGTCGTCGGCGTGGGTGAGGGAGATCTTCTCCGGGCGGACGCCGGCCAGCACCTTGCCGCCGGCCGGGGCCGGGGCCGAACATCGCTCCCGGGGCAGCGACAGCTTGCCGCCGCCCGCCTTCAGGACGATCTCCTCGCCGTCGCGGGAGTCCACCTCGGCCTCGATGAAGTTGGAGGTGCCGAGGAAGTTGGCGACGAAGGTGGTGCGCGGGTTCTCGTAGAGGTCGGTGGGCGAGCCGAGCTGCTCGACCCGGCCGGCGTTCATCACGGCGACCGTGTCGGCCATGGTCATGGCCTCCTCCTGGTCGTGCGTGACGTGCACGAAGGTGATGCCGACCTCGGTCTGGATGCGCTTGAGCTCCAGCTGCATCTGGCGGCGCAGCTTCAGGTCCAGGGCGCCCAGCGGTTCGTCGAGCAGCAGCACCTTGGGGTGGTTGATCAGCGCGCGGGCCACGGCGACGCGCTGCTGCTGGCCGCCGGAGAGCTGGTGCGGCTTCTTGCGGGCCTGCTCGCCGAGCTGGACCAGCTCAAGCATCTCCTCGACCTGCTTCTTCACGCTCCTGACACCGCGCCGGCGCAGCCCGAAGGCGACGTTCTCGAAGATGTCCAGGTGCGGGAAGAGGGCGTAGGACTGGAAGACCGTGTTCACCGGCCGCTTGTACGGCGGCAGGCGGGTCACGTCCTGGTCGCCGAGGTGGACGGTGCCCGAGGTGGGCTCCTCCAGGCCGGCGATCATGCGCAGGGTGGTGGTCTTGCCGCAGCCGGAGGCGCCGAGCAGGGCGAAGAAGGAGCCCTGCGGCACGGTCAGGTCGAGCGGCTGTACGGCCGTGAAAGCGCCGTAGCGCTTGCTGATCTGCGAGAGGCGGACGTCACCGCTGTGGTCCGTCGCGTCTGCTGTGGTCTTCATCGTCACGCCCCTGTGAGCTTCGCGTACTTCTCTTCAAAGGCCGTCTCTTCCTTCTCGCTCAGCAGGCGGAAGGCGTGGGACTTGGCGGCCGTGGCCTTGTCGGGCAGGATCAGCGGGTTCTCCGCCACCGACTTGTCGATCTTCGCAAGGTAGGGCCGTACGCCGTCCACCGGAGACACGTAGTTGGTGTAGGCGGCGAGCGCGGCGGCCTGTTCGGGCTCGTAGTAGAAGTCGATCAGCCGCTCGGCGTCGGTCTTGTGCCGGGCCTTGGCGGGGATCAGCATGCAGTCGGTGCCCGTGATGTAGCCGGCGTCCGGGATGAGGTAGTCGACGTCGGGGTTGTCCGCCTTGAGCTGGACGACGTCGCCGCCCCAGGCGAGGCAGGCGGCCAGGTCGCCCTTGGTGAGGTCGGAGGTGTAGTCGTTGCCGGTGAAGCGGCGGATCTGGCCCTTGTCGACGGCCTTCTGGATGCGGGCGATCCCCGCGTCGAAGTCGTCGGCGGTGAACTTCCCCGGGTCCTTGCCCATGTCCAGCAGGGTCATGCCCATGCTGTCGCGCATCTCGGTGAGGAAGCCGACCCGCCCCTTGAGCCTCGGGTTGTCCAGCAGGTCGGAGACCGACTTCACCTGGACGCCGTCCAGTGCCTTCTTGTTGTAGGCGATGACGACGGAGACGCCCTGCCAGGGGTAGGAGTAGGCGTGCCCCGGGTCCCATTCGGGGGAACGGAACTGCTCGGCGAGGTTGGCGAAGGCGTGCGGCAGGTTGGCCGGGTCCAGTTTCTGCGCCCAGCCGAGCCGGATGACCCGCGCGGCCAGCCAGTCGGTGAGGACGATCAGGTCCCGGCCGGTGTCCTGGCCGGCCGCGAGCTGCGGCTTGATCTTGCCGAAGAACTCGTCGTTGTCGTTGATGTCCTCGGTGTACGTGACCTTGATGCCGGTCCGCCGGGTGAACGCCTCCAGCGTGGGGTGGCGCTTGCCGCTGCCGTCGACGTCGATGTACTCGGGCCAGTTGGAGAAGTTCACCGTCTTCTCCCGCGCCGAGTGGTCCTCGGCCGCGGTGTCGTCCTGCGTCCGCCCGGCCGCGGGGATGCCGCAGCCGGCCAGCGTCCCGAGGCCGCCGAGGGCGAGCGTGGTGCCCGCGCCGGCGCGCAGCAGCGAACGGCGGGTGGGGGCGGCCCTGCCGCTCCCGGGACCGCGCCGCGCGGGGGCCGCCTGGGCCGGTGCCGGGCGGTCGGGCTCGTACTGCTCCATGGGCGTGGTGCCTTTCCGGAGGTCCGGCCCGCTCACGGGCCTGGAGTGTGCGGCTATCGGTCCCCGAAGACAGTGCGGTGCCAGTCCTTGCGGACCACCGCGGTGTTGTCGAACATGACGTGCTTGATCTGCGTGTACTCCTCGAACGAGTAGGCAGACATGTCCTTGCCGAAGCCGGAGGACTTGTAACCGCCGTGCGGCATCTCGCTGATGATCGGGATGTGGTCGTTGACCCACACGCAGCCGGCCTGGATCTCCCGGGTGGCCCGGTTGGCCCGGTAGACGTCCCGGCTCCAGGCGGAGGCGGCCAGGCCGTAGGGGGTGTCGTTGGCCAGCGCGATGCCCTCGTCGTCGGTGTCGAAGGGCAGCACCACCAGGACCGGGCCGAAGATCTCCGACTGGACGATCTCGCTGTCCTGCGCGGCGTCCGCGATCAGGGTGGGGCGGTAGTACGCGCCCTTCGCCAGCTCGTCCTGGGGCGCCTCCCCGCCGGTGACCACGCGGGCGTAGCCGCGCGCCCGGTCCACGAAGGCGGCGACGCGGTCGCGCTGGACGTGCGAGATCAGCGGGCCGAGGTCGGTGCCGGGGGCGAAGGGGTCACCGAGCCGGACGGTCTCCATGAGGGCGGCCGTCCGCGCGACGAACTCCTCGTACAGCGGGCGCTGCACATACGCGCGGGTGGCGGCCGTGCAGTCCTGGCCGGTGTTGATGAGGGCGCCCGCGACGGCGCCGTTGGCCGCGGCCTCCACGTCGGCGTCGTCGAAGACGACGAACGGCGCCTTGCCGCCCAGCTCCAGGTGGAGCCGCTTGACGGTGGCGGTGGCGACCTCGGCGACGCGCCTGCCGACGCCCGTGGAGCCGGTGAAGGAGGTCATGGCCACGTCGGGGTGGCCGACGAGATGTTCGCCGGCCTCCTTGCCGGTGCCGGTGACGATGTTGATCACACCGTCCGGCAGGCCCGCGTCCGTGGCGGCCTGGGCGAACATCAGCGAGGTCAGCGGGGTCAGCTCGGCCGGCTTGAGGACGACGGTGTTGCCCGCGGCGATCGCCGGGAGGATCTTCCAGGCGGCCATCTGAAGGGGGTAGTTCCAGGGCGCGATGGAGCCGATCACGCCGATCGGCTCACGGCGTACGTAGGAGGTGTGGTCGCCGGAGTACTCGCCGGCCGACTGGCCCTGGAGATGGCGGGCGGCGCCCGCGAAGAACGCGGTGTTGTCGACGGTGCCCGGTACGTCGAACTCGCGGGTCAGCTTGAGCGGCTTGCCGCACTGCAGGGACTCGGCGCGGGCGAAGTCCTCGGCGCGCTCGGCGAGCACCGCGGCGAAGCGGTGCAGCGCGTCCGACCGCTCACCGGGGGTGGCGCCCGCCCAGCCGGGGAAGGCCGCGCGCGCCGCGGCGACCGCCGCGTCCACGTCCGCGGGGCCGGCCAGCTCGTAGGTGAGGACCTCTTCGCCGGTGGCCGGGTCGATCACGGCATGGGTGCGGCCGGAGGTGCCCTTGGTGAGACGTCCGGCGATGAACTGCGCGCCCTCGGCGAAACGGTCCTGTGCGGGGAATCGTTCCGGGGTGGCGGTGCCCGGGTTGTGCATGTCGCTCTCCTCCGCCGTCGCCCCGCTGTCCACGGGGGCGGCTGGCGTAGCTCCAGCTCGAATTGAGTGCCGATCCTGACAGAGCACCGCAGGGCCAACAAGGGATTCCGTTGTTGCCTTTTGGTTACGCGACGAAATCTGTCGACCAGGTGTCGAGTCGGCACGGAAAAGGCGGGACGGAGTGTCAGTGGTGCCTGCCACACTCGCGTGCATGGGGACGATCGATTCACAGGAAGCCCTGATCAGGGAGGTCCGCGCGGGGGCGAAGGTCAGGTACCTGCACTTCTGGGGGCACCGGCCGCGGCCCGACGGCCGGGTGGGCGCGAGCTGCCTGAGCCAGTGGTGGCCGTCGCCGTTCACGGTGGACGGGGTGACGTACGCGAGTGCCGAGCACTGGATGATGGCGGGCAAGGCGCGGCTGTTCGGTGACGCGGAGGCCGAGCGGCTGGCCTTGACGGCGGGGCATCCCTCGCTGGCGAAGAAGGCGGGGCGGCTGGTGCGCGGCTTCGACGAGGAGATATGGGAGCGGGAGCGGTTCGCGCTGGTGGTGGCGGGCGGCGTGCACAAGTTCGCCGCCCACCCCGAGCTGCGGGGGTTCCTGCTGGACACGGGGGCGCGGGTGCTGGTGGAGGCGTCCCCGGTGGACCGGGTGTGGGGCATCGGGCTGGCCGCGGACGACGAGGCGGCCATGGACCCGGAGCGCTGGCGGGGCCCGAACCTGCTGGGGTTCGCGCTGATGGCGGCGCGGGAGCGGCTGCGGTCGGCGGATCAGGGGCGGGGGCGGTCCGCGCTCGGTGGCCTGGGCGCGGTGGCTTGAGGGTGGGGGTGGTCGCGCTCGGTGGTCCGGGCGCGGGAGGCGGGGGCCGACAGGGGCCGGTCCGGCTGCCGGGCCGGCCCCCGTGGTGTTCCGGGCAGGTCAGAACGTGCCGGCGCCGCCCATGATGCTGGCGAACACCAGGATGCCCAGCAGCGGCAGCACCACCGTGGCGATGATGCCGCAGACCAGGCCACCGGTCGCGGCCCCCTTGTTGGTGGCCTCGCCCCGGTTGGCCTTCCCCCGCCCGATGGCGCCGAAGATGATCCCGAGGATGCCGAGGATGACCCCGAAGAACCACAGGAAGAAGGTCAGGCTGCAGACGACGCCGATGATGCCCAGCACCAGTCCCGTCGTGCCCATGCCGTTGCTCGGCTGCACCGGCATGCCGTAGCCCGGCGCCTGCGGGTAGCCCACCGGCGGCGCGGCCGGGTAGCCGGGGGTCGCCTGCGGGTAGCCGTAGCCCGGTCCGGACTGCGGGTAGCCGTAGCCCGGCGCCGGCTGCTGCGGGGGCTGGGACGGCGGCCCGAATCCGTCTGGGGCGGGCTGGGTGTTGGACATGGTTGGATCTCCCCTCCGTTGACAGTCAAGGCATCGTAATGCCCCTGTTCCGCGCGGCGGGCGGCATGTGCGCGGGCTGTTGCGGAGCGGGCTCGGCGCGATGGCCGGCCGGCTGTCCGGCGGGGGCGGTCCGGCTGCCGGTCAGCGGGCGACGGGGGCCGTCGCGACCGGACGGAGGCTGTCGTCGTAGTAGTAGGGGTCCGAGGAGTGACGCCGGTCCTCGTTGAGGGCGGCCGTGATGCCGACGGCGATCAGGATGATCGTGGCGATGCCGAGCACGATGCCGATGATGCCCGTGATGAAGCCGGCCTGGGCCTGGCCGCGGTTGTCGGCCTCGCCCCGGTCGGCCCGGCGGCGGCCCTTGATGCCGAAGACCACGGCGAGGATGCCGAGGACGATCGAGACCACGCCGTACAGGCAGAACAGGCAGCAGGACAGGATGCCGAGCACCATGGCGGCGATGCCCAGGCCGTTCTGCGGGGCGGGTATGCCGCCCCAGCCGTACGCCGGGTAGCCGGACGGGCCCGGGTACCCGGACTGGCCGGGGTAGCCGGACTGACCGGAGTAGCCGGACTGGCCGGGGTGACCGGACTCGCCGGGATAGCCGTACGGGTCGGGGCCGCCGGGGGCGGCGGGCGCCCCCGGTCCGGTGGGCGCGACGGGCGGCGGCGGGACCGCGCCGGGCGGGGTGCCGGCGGGGGCGCCGAACACCGGCGGCGGGAAGCCGGCGGCCGGCATCGCGGCCATGGTGGCCTGGTCGTGCACGGACGGCGGCGAGTCCGGCACGGCAGGCCGCTCGGGCGCCGGCGGGCGCTTCTCCAGGGAAGGGCCGCTCTCGGGCGGCGCCCACGGGTTGTCCCCTGCTCCGGCGTCGCCGCCCGCCCGTGTTCCGTCCGTCATGTCCTCGGGTCCCCCTCGGTCGATCGTCCCCGCCATGCTACGGCCTGATCGCGAAGGACCTGACGGCCGGGCAGGCCGCTGAGGGTCGGGCAGGCTGTTGACGATCGGGCAGGCCCCTGTCGACCGGGCGGGCCGCGCCGGTTGGGCGGGGCTCTGTCGGCCGGGCAGGTCCCTGGCGTCGCTCGGCCGCCACGGCCGCCACGGCCGCCGGTGCTCCGGCCGACGACCGGCGCTCCCCCGGGCCCGGTGCCCCGACACACCGCCCGGCCCTTCCCTGGCCCGGTGCCCCGGCACACCGCCCGGCCCTTCCCTGGCCCGGTGCCCCGGCACACCGCCCGGCCCTCCCCTGGCCCGGTGCCCCGACACACCACCCGGCCCTCCCCTGGCCCGGTGCTCCGGCAGCGCCCGACACCCCCTCGGGGCCGGCACACACCGCCCGGCCTCCCCGGCCCGGCGCCCTGGCAACGCCTGGTCTCCTCCCCAACCGACGCCGCCGCTCCGGCAACGCCCGGCCTTCCCCCCCCCACCGGGCGCTCCGCAGCCCCCGGGTCCTCCCCCGCCCCACCCTCGACCGCCAGGCCGAGGGTCGCACCGGCGGCCGCCGTCCTCCCCGGGGGCGGCTCCAGCGCCGCCCCCGGCCCCATCCCGCCCACCCCGCGTGCGCCTACCATGGCCCTGCTCATCGATCAGCCGATCACCCGCACCGCGCCCGAGGGCCGGCGGTGCCGTTCCCGGGGAGGGACACCTTGACCGACCAGCGCGCGCTCAGCGATCCGCACGCCTTCATCGCCGGACTGCCCAAGGCCGAACTGCATGTGCACCACGTCGGTTCCGCCTCCCCCCGGATCGTCTCCGAGCTGGCCGCCCGCCACCCCGACTCCAAGGTGCCCACCGCCCCCGAGGCCCTGGCCGACTACTTCACCTTCACGGACTTCGCCCACTTCATCCAGGTCTACCTGTCCGTCGTCGAGCTGATCCGCACCCCGGAGGACGTGCGCCTGCTCACCTACGAGGTGGCCCGTGACATGGCCCGCCAGCAGGTGCGCTACGCCGAGCTGACCATCACGCCGTACTCCTCCACCCGCCGCGGCATCGACGAGCGCGCCTTCATGGACGCGATCGAGGACGCCCGCAAGGCGGCCGAGGCGGACTTCGGGACCGTACTGCGCTGGTGCTTCGACATTCCCGGCGAGGCCGGGCCGGCCTCCGCCGAGGAGACCGCGCGGCTGGCCACCGACGACCGGCTGCGGCCCGAGGGGCTGGTGTCGTTCGGGCTCGGCGGGCCGGAGATCGGGGTGCCGCGCCCCCAGTTCAAGCCGTACTTCGACCGGGCGATCGCCGCCGGACTGCACTCCGTGCCGCACGCCGGGGAGACCACCGGGCCCGGGACCGTGTGGGACGCGCTGACCGAGCTGCGCGCCGAGCGGATCGGCCACGGCACCAGCTCCGCGCAGGACCCGAAGCTGCTCGCGCACCTGGCCGAGCACCGGATCGCCCTGGAGGTCTGCCCGACCTCCAACATCGCCACCCGGGCCGTGCGCACCCTGGAGGAGCACCCCGTCAAGCAGTTCGTGGAGGCCGGGGTGCTCGTCACCGTCAACTCCGACGACCCGCCGATGTTCGGCACCGACCTCAACTCCGAGTACGCCGTGGCGGCCCGGCTCCTCGGCCTGGACGAGCGGGGCATCGCCGAGCTGGCGAAGAACGCGGTGCACGCCTCCTTCCTGGACGAGGCCGGCAAGGCCCGGATCGCCGACGAGATCGACGCCTACACCGCGCGGTGGCTCGCGCCCTGACCGGGGCGTGCGCCCGGCCCCGGCGGGGCAGCGGGGACAATGGGACGCATGCAGACCGTGACCGCCGTGGCGCACCGCGGCGACCCCTACCGTTTCCGTGAGAACACCCTCGACTCGCTCCGCTCCGCGCTCGCCCGGGGCGCGGACGCGGTCGAGATCGACGTACGCCTGACCCGGGACGGCGTCCCCGTGCTGCTGCACGACGAGTCGCTCAAGCGGCTGTGGGCGCACGACCGGCCGCTGCGGGCGCTGTCCGCGGCGGAGGTGCGCGGCCTGACCGGCGGCGGGGTGCCCACGCTCGTGGACGCGCTCGCGGCGACGGACGGCGGCCGGGTGATGATCGACCTGCCGGGCGGCCCGGGCCGGCGGGCGGTGGAGCGGATCGTCGGCACGGTCCGCGAGTGCGGGGCGCGGGACCGCGTGTACTACTGCGCGGGCGCCGAGGCGATGCTCGCGGTGCGGGCGGCCGACCCGTCCGCCGAGATCGCCCTGACCTGGACCTCGCTCGCCCCGCCGCGGGCCGGACTGCTGGAGGCGGTGCGGCCCAGGTGGCTGAACTACCGTTTCGGGCTGGTGGACCGGGACCTCGTGGCCCGGGTGCACCGCGACGGGCGCCTGGTGTCCGTGTGGACGCCGGACACGCGCCGCTCGCAGCGCCGGCTGCTCGCCCTCGGCGTGGACTCGATCACGACGAACCGCGTCGACCTGCTGTGCGGGCTGCGCGACGGGTGAGGCGTACCGGCGTACCGGCGTACCGGCCTTCCCGGTGGACGGCGGCCCGCGCGGGCACTTGTCCGGCACCCGCGCCGGTGCCGCCAGCCGCCCCTCTCACACGGCGGCGGCAGGAGACCCGTACCCCGTCAGCGTCTCCAACCGCTTGATCATCTTCCGTACGGCGTACAGCGGGACGATCCCGAACACGCCGAACGACATGTCGATCACCGACCACCAGAAGGGGATCCCCCGGACCGGCCCGCAGATCAGCGCGAGCGGGACGATGCCCACGCAGGCGATCATCGCGAACTCCACGACCCAGACGTTGCGGACCGGATCGCGGTAGGGGCCGTAGAAGGCGACCGCGATGACCAAGTGCGCGAACGCCAGCCAGTCGGTGCCGTAGAGGAGGAAGGGGTAGTCGGCGTCGGCGGTGTCCAGGCCGCGCCGCACCCGCTCGATCCAGTCCATGAGCGCCGGAAGGTGCTCGGGCACGGACAGCGAGCGCAACAGGCTCTCGGTCCAGTGCAGTTCGCGCACCAGCGGGAAGGCGGTGGCCCCGCTGAGCACCAGGCAGACGACGAAGACGACCAGCCACACGCGGATGCCCTTGAGCAGGGCGGCTCGCTCGCTCATGGCAGAAGCGTACGCGTTCGTTGAACACGTTCAAAAGTGGGGGTCCGGTCGGGGCGCGGGCGGGCGCGGCCGTCCTGTCAGTCCCCGGCCAGGGCCGCGCCCAGTTCGGCGCGGCGCCTGATGCCCAGCTTCTTGTAGGTGCTGGTGAGGTGGGTCTCCACGGTGCGCCGGGCCAGGTGGAGCAGGTCGGCGATCTCCGTGTTCGTGTGTCCGTCGGCGGCCAGCCGGGCGATGCGGCGCTCGCTGCCGGTGAGGGACCCGGCGCCGGTGCGGGCGGCGCCGGTGCGGCGGGCACCGCCCTCGCGCAGGGCCTCCTCCGCCAGCGTCAGCAGCCGCAGCGCGCCCAGGCGTTCGGCGTGCCCGGCGGCCTCCCGCAGGCACTGCCGGGCCCGGGACCGGTCCCCGGCGGCGGTGAGCTGCCGGCCCTGCGCGAGCAGCGCCGCCGCCAGTTCCGCCCCGGCCCCGGCGGGCGCGCCCCGCAGCAGGTGCACGGCCTCCTGGGCCAGTTCGAGGCCGCGGCGGCCGCCGGTGGCCGTGCCCAGCACCCGCAGGGCGCGGCCGACGAGACGGGCGGTGCCCCACACCCGGGCGAGGCGCAGTTCCTCCTCGGCGAGCGCCAGCGCCTCCTGCGGGCGGCCGAGCGCCAGCCGGCACTCGGCCGCGGCCGTGCGCCACGGGGTGACGACCGGGCTGATCACCTCGCGGGCCGACTGGCGCCGGCCGCACTCCAGGAAGTCGTGCAGGGCGCCCGCCGGGTCCCCGGCCGCGGCGCGCTGCACGCCCCGCGCGTACAGGAACCGGTTCAGCTCCCAGGAGTCGGGCGCCGTCCCCAGGTCGAAGTCGTCCGCGAGGCGGCGCGCCTCGGCCGTGCGGTTCTGCTCGACGAGGGCGAGCAGGGTGTGGGCGTGCACGTTGCCGGGTCCGGTGACGTGCACGGCGGGCGGTTCGGCCGGGAGGCGGCCGTAGACGCCGCGTGCCGCCGCGATGTCGGCGCGGGTGTTGAGCAGCGCCTCGTGCATGGGGTGCAGCAGGCCGGGCCGCTGGCCGGTCAGGCCGCGGTCCACCAGCCGGTCGGCCTCGTCGAGTTCGTCCGCCCACTGGGCGACGGCGGCGGCCGTGCCCAGCAGGAACGGCTCGGTGAGCGGGTCGGCGGGCTCCGCGAGCAGCGCGCGCACCCGGCGCATCGCCTCGTCGGCGGAGGTGAGCCCGGCGCTGGCGGCGTGCCGGACGAGCAGCGCGCGGGCGGCCGGGTCGAGCAGTTCCGGGGAGCGCTCGGCGGTGTCGCGCAGCAGCCGGTACACCTCGCGGCGCACCCCCTGGTCCTGGTCGGCCAGCAGGGCGGAGGCGGTGCGCAGGGTGGCCGCCAGGTCGGGGCGGTCGGTGAGCTGTCCGTCCATGGTCCACAGCACGTCCACGGCGGCGCGCAGCCGGCCGCGCCCGGCCAGCGCGGTGCCCAGGGCGACGGCCGCGCGCACCCGGTCCTGCGGGGTGCCCGGCAGCCGCAGCGCCTCGGTGAGCCGGGGGATGCCGGCGGCGGACTCCCGCCCCGCGCACTCCAGGGAGCCCAGCTCGGTCAGCAGCCGCTGCCTGCGCTCGGCGGGCAGCGGTTCGTCCAGGGCGCGGCGCAGGAACGCCACCGCGTCCTCGGGCCGGCCCGCGCGCAGCGCGAGCGACGCGGCGTCCTGGAGCACGCCCACCGCCCAGGGCAGCCCCACCTCTCCGGCGCCCAGCAGTTGCCGGGCCACGGACTCGGTGGGGGCGCCGCGGTGCAGCATGGTCTCGGCGAACGCCCGGTGCGCCGCCCGCCGCCCGGCCGCGGGCACGCCGGCGAGCACCGCGTCCCGCAGCAGGGGATGGGCGTAGCGGGGCCGGCCGTCGGCGCCGGGGCGCAGCATGCCCAGCGCGGTCATGGCGGTGAGCCAGCCGGTCACCCGGGCGGTGTCGGCGCCGGCCGGGCCGGCGAGCAGGGCGGCCGGGTCGTCGGCGAGCGGCGCGCCCTCGCGGTCCGCCCCCTCGTCCAGGACGGCCAGGGCCCTGGCCACCTCGGCCGTGCCGGACCCGGCGCTGTCCAGCCACCAGGACACGGCCGCCGGGTAGGCGCCCGGGTACAGCGCGGCGGACGTCTCGGGGACGGCCGGGTGCCGGCCGGGGTCGCCGAGGTCGTCCAGGAGGGCACGCAGCAGCAGCGGGCTGCCCGCGCCGGCCCGTACGCAGCTGTCCACCCAGGACGGCGCCGCCGCCGGGAAGCGGGCACGCACCAGCGCACCCGCCGCGGCCGCGGTGAGCGGGGCGAGGGTGTGGGTGCGCACCAGCGCGGGCGAGAGGGTGTGCGTGAAGCCCGGCCGGGGCGGGTCCACGTCGTACTGGCTGCGCTCGGTGACCGCCAGCAGGACCGGAAGAGTTAATCGGTCCACGTGCCGGGCGGTCTCCACCAGCCAGCGGTGCGAGGGGCCGTCGGCCAGGTGCACGTCGTCCACGGCCACCAGCAGCGGCGCCTCGGCGGCGTACGCGGCCAGGATCCGGCACAGCAGGTCGGCCCGCTCGCGTTCCCCGGCACTCTCCGCCAGCTCACCGAACTGCGGCAGGTGCCCGAGGAGTTGGCGGGCGGTGTCGAAGGTGACGTCGGCGCCGCCGGGCGCGCAGCGGGCGCGCAGCACCCGCATGCCGTGCTCGGCGGCCGAACGGGCGGCCGCCTCCAGGACGGTGGTCCGGCCGGTGCCGGTGGCCCCGCGCAGCAGCACCAGGCCGCCCGCGCCGGCCCGGGCGCGCGCGGCGCCGGCCGCCAGCAGCGCGGCGGCCTCCCGGTGTTCGGACGGCTGGTCGTGGGGGAACCCCCAGGGGTGCGAGCGCGGCCGGTGCGGCGTACGGTCGTACGGCAGCGTGCGCTGCTGTTCGTACGGCGGGCAGCACGCGTGCGCGCGCGGGTGGTCCCACCGCGGACCCGGCACCCCTGCCATCTGCCGCCTCCCTGCTCTTACTTGTTCTTACTTGTTCTTACTTGTTCCGGCTTGTACTGGCTCGTACTGGCTTGTACTGACGTCACGCCCTCACTCACCAGGACGGTCACCGCCCGCCGTCGGTGGCGTGAGAAGTCACACGGCATTCGGCGGGCTCTCGGGTGAACCGGGCGGGCGGTGCGCCTCGTGGTGTTCTCACGGTTGTTCTCGTGGTGCGGATCGTGGTGCTCCACGATTGCTGTGGGCCCTTGTCACCCGGGAGTGTGATGAACACACGCCTGCCGCCGACCCCACAGAGGCGATGGGCCCGTGGACATAGGGGAAGCCGTTGCTCAGCTCATCGCGGACCGCGCATCCCGGTACGGCCCAGTCCGGTGACCGGATACCGGTGGCGGTGCACGCCACGGACCCGATCCTGCGCGAGGGGGTGCTGAGCCAGCTGCGCCGGTACCCCGAGGTCGACCTGCGCGAGGAGTCCGGTTCGGGACCCGGCACGGTGGCGCTGCTCGTGGACGACACGCTGGACGAGGCCGCGCTGGCCCGGCTGCGCCGGCTGGTGCGCAGCGAGGGCGCGCGGGCGGTGCTGGTGGTGAGTTCGCTGCGCGAGGCCGAACTGCTCGACGTGATCGAGTGCGGGGTGGGTGCCATCGTCTGGCGCCACGAGGCCACCGCGCACCGCCTGGTGCAGGCCGTGCTCGCCGCTGCCCGCGGGGACGGCGATCTGCCCGCCGATCTGCTCGGCCGGCTCATCGACCAGGTGGGCACGCTGCACCGCAGCGCGGCCGGCCGGACCGGCGTCCCCACTTCGGGGCTGACCCCGCGTGAGGTGGACGTACTGCGGCTGGTGGCCGAGGGTTTCGACACCGGGGAGATCTCCGGCAAGTTGTCCTACTCCGAACGGACGGTCAAGAACGTCATCCACGGGCTGACCACCCGGCTGCACCTTCGCAACCGGGCTCACGCGGTGGCGCATGCCCTGAGGGAAGGCTACATCTGACCGAACAGGCAGCCCAGACCGCCCCCTCGGGCAAGGCGCTCTGCCCCGCCGCCGTCCCCGGGGCGCCTGCGGGGCCGGACCGGGCAGACGGCAGGATCGACACGAACGGCGGCCGCCGGGCACCCACGGCGGCCGGTCAAGCGGAACCGAGCACGGCAGGGCAGGAGCACGACGGTGATCCACGAAGTGGACGAGGTCCTCAAGACCCTGCTGAGAGATGGCGCGCTGGCCGGTTCCGGCATCGACATCGCCCTGGAGGCGCCCACCCGTGACTGGGCGGCCCGCCGCAACGCGCCCACCATCAACGCCTACCTGTACGACATCCGGGAGGACGTGGCCCGCCGTCAGCGCGGCCACCTGCCCGTGGTCGACGAACGGGACGTGGTGGTCAAGCGGCGCCGGCCGCCGCGCTGGTTCCGGCTGTCCTATCTGGTGACGGCGTGGACCAAGCAGCCGCAGGACGAACACCGGCTGCTGTCCGCCGCGCTGGCCACGCTCATGCCGCGCGAGCTGATCCCGCCCGCCGAACTGCCGGGCGCGCTCGGCGCGCTGGGCATGTCGGTGCAGCTGTCCGTGGCCGGCACCCAGACGGAGACGCGTTCGCTGGCCGAGATCTGGTCGGCGCTCGGCGGCGAACTCAAACCCTCCCTGGACCTCGTGGTCACCGCGCCGTTTCCCGCCCACCCCGACTACGACGCCGGGCCGCCCGTCACCGAGGGCGCCGCGATCCGGGTACGCCGCCTGGACGGCACCCCGGCCGAACCGGAGGAACGCGCCCACCGGCCGCACCAGGTCGCGGCGGCCCGCGCCGCCCGCGAGGCGGCCCGCGGCGGCCGGGGAACCGGAAGCACGACGTGACCGCACCCGAGCCGACACTCGACGAACGACTGACGGACGACGAACGACTGGTGGACGACGGCAGCCCGATGGACGGCGACAGCGCGGTGCTCGACGGTGGCCCGGTGAACGGCGACAGCCCGGCGTACGACCTCGGTGAGGCGCACGAGGATTCCGGCCCCGCCACCCCGGCCGCCCCCGCCGACGCCCTCCTCGCCCGGCTCGCCGTCCTGCGGGACCGGACCGCCCTGCTGGTCGGCCACCGGTCCGCCGACGACCCGACCGCGGACGACCCGCTGCGCGGCCTGTATCTGTCGCAGGAGGCCGTACGGCGTCTGCTGCGCCCGGCGGAGCCGCTGCCGTACGCCCCGGACGGCCCCCGGCCGTTCGCCGCCCGGTCGCGGGACCGGCTGGCCGCGCTGTGCGCGCGGCTGGGCCTGACCGAGCTGGACGCCGCCCTCCTCCTGGTCGCCCTCGCCCCGGACGTGGACCGCACCTTCGAGCCGCTGTTCGGCTACCTCAACGACGACGTCAGCAGGCGGCGGGCCACCGTCGCGCTCGCTCTGGACCTGTGCGGCCTCCCGGCCCACGCGGCGCCCGCCCGGGCCCGGCTGCACCCCGCCGCCCCGCTCAGCGCGCTCGGGCTGCTGGCCGTGGAGGAGCCCGAACGCCCCTTCCTGACCCGCTCGCTGCGCGTCCCCGACCGTCTCGTGGCCCATCTGCTCGGGGACGACACCCCCGACGTCGTACTCTCCGCGGAGCTGCGCCCGCTGCCCGCCCCGCCGGCACCGCACGCCGGGGACGACGGGGACGACGGGGACGACGGGGACGACGGCGAGCACGGGGACGACGAGTTCGACCGCTTCGCGCACCGGCTGGCCATCCGCCTGGCCGCCGCTCCCCCGCTCACCGCCTACCTCCGCGAGGGCCGCGAGGGCGAGGGGCTCGCCTGTGCCGCCGCCGCCCTGCGCGCGGCGGGCCTGCCGGTCCTGCACTACACGGGCGGCGAGGACCGGGTGCCCGACCTGCTGCGCGAGGCCCGGCTGGGCGGACGCGCGGTGGTCGTCTCCGGGCTGCCGGAGCAGCCGGCCGGCCTGGTGCGGGACCTGGCCGCGGCCGCCGACGTGCCCGTGCTGATCACCGGCCCGCTGCCCTACGACCCGCAGTGGTGCGAGCAGGGCGACGGCGAGCCGCTCGTCCTGGACGTGCCCGAGCGCCGGGCGGGCGCGGTGCGCGCCTGGGCGGCCGCCCTCGGTGACGCGCCCGGCTTCGACCTGGCCGCCACCGTCGCGCCGTACCACCTCGCGGACGACCGGATCGCCCGGGCCGCCCGCGCGGCCCACGCCCTGGCGGACTTCGACGGCACCCCGCTGTCCGCCGCCCATCTGCGGATCGCCGCACGCCGCCAGTCCGCGTCCGGCCTGGAGCGGCACGCCCGCCGGATCCGTCCGGCGGTGGACTGGACGGACCTCGTGCTGCCCGAAAGGCCCCTGGTCCAGTTGCACGAACTGGCCCTGCGCGCCCGCCACCGCGACCGGGTCCTCGGTGACTGGCGGCTGAGCGCGGGCGGCGGCCGGGGCCGGGGCGTGCTCGGCCTGTTCGCCGGCGAGTCCGGTACCGGCAAGACGCTCTCGGCGGAGGTCGTGGCGGCCGAACTCGGCCTGGACCTCTATGTCGTGCAGCTGTCGTCGGTGGTCGACAAGTACATCGGTGAGACCGAGAAGAACCTGGAACGCATCTTCACCGAGGCCGACCGCACCGACGCGGTCCTGCTGTTCGACGAGGCCGACGCCGTGTTCGGCAAGCGGTCCGAGGTGAAGGACTCGCACGACCGGTACGCCAACATGGAGAGCGCCTATCTGCTCCAGCGGCTGGAGTCCTTCGACGGCATCGCCCTGCTCACCACGAACCTGCGGGCCAACATCGACGACGCGTTCACCCGGCGCCTGGATCTGGTGGTCGACTTCCCGTTCCCCGACGCCCAGCAGCGCCGGGCGCTGTGGCAGCACAGCCTGACCCATGTGCCCCGCGCCGAGAGCGTCGAACTCGACCGGGTCGTCGCCGACTTCGAGCTGGCGGGCGGTTCGATCCGCAGTGCCGTGGTGACCGCGGCCTACCTGGCCGCCGGCCGGGACGACCTGGTCACCACGGCCGATGTGCTGGAGGGGGCCCGCCGCGAGTACCGCAAGGCGGGCCGCCTGCTGCCGGGCGAGGGCGACTGGTAGCCGGACCTCAGTCCTCCACCCGCCACTTCTGGTTCGGCGTCCCCGCGCAGGTCCACAGCTGGAGCCGGGTCGCGTTGCCGGTGCCGTTGTCCACCGCGTCGACGCACTTGTTCGCCTGCGGGTTCACCAGATCACCCTGGGTGCTCAGGACGAACTGCTGGGCCGGGTTGCCGCTGCACCGGGCCAGCTGGATGGCCGCCCCGTCGTCCCGGGAGCCCCAGGCCACGTCCATGCACATGCCGACCGAGCGCACGGTGCCGTCACCGCGGAAGTCCCAGCGCTGGTTGGCGCTGCCCGCGCAGTCCCACAGCTGGAGCTTGGTGCCGTCCTTGCCCTGGCCGTTCTGGGCGCCGGGGACGTCGACGCACCGGTTGGACTGCTGCCCGATGATGATCTGGCCCACGGGCTTGGCGGGCTTGGGTTTGGGCTTGGGCTGGGCAGGCGCGCCACCACCGCCGCCCCCGCCCGAACCGGAGCCGCCCCCGCCGCCGTTCCCGCCCGGGGCGGCCGGCTGCTGGGTGGGCGTGTCGCCGCCCCCGCCCTGCGGCGGGGCCGACGACGCCTGCGGCGGGGGCGGGGCCGCCACCACCGGGCTCGGCGGCGCGGAGGGCGCGAGCGTGCTGCCGGCCTCGGCGATCTTCTCGTTGGCCTTGGAGGAGACGTTGGGCTTGTAGGCGATCCACAGCATCACGAAGGTGATGGCGAGGCCCAGCATGATCCCGAAGAACGTGGCAAGCCAGCGCGGCAGGAACCCGCGCTGGATGTACGTGCCCTCCACCGGCAAGGCCGTCGCACCCGACCGCTGCACCGCCAGGGTGTACGGCCGCTGCTCCTTCGACCCGAACCAGATGATCTTCCGCGGCTTCAGCGTCGCCCGCACGAACGCGGCCCGGCCCGGCTCGATCTGCACATTGCCCGGATGCACGTCGTAGGAGAGCTGATCCCCGTTGTCACTGCCGTTCACCGACGCCGTGAGCTTGGTGTTGCCCAGGTTGTCGATCGCCAGCCGGGGGCGCCCGCGGAACCGGCCCTTCACCGTGGGCGGCACCAGTTCCGCCCGCACCTCGGTGAACGGGGTGATCGTCAGGTTCCCCTCGGGGACCGTCGTCGCCTCCGGGTGCTCCGTCGGCGTGATGCGGACGGCGTACGGGTTCGGGCCCGCCGTGGCGTCCGGGGTGCGGGGCGGGGCGAAGGTCAGCTCCACGGTCCCCGTCGTGCCCGGGTACAGCCGCAGCGACTGCGGCTCCACCGTCGTCCAGGGCGAGACCGCCCCCACCGGTTCGAAGCGGTACTCGTCGACGACGTCACCGGTGTTGCGCAGCCGAAGCCGCACCCGGGTACTGCTGCCCGGGTCCACGGTGGCGGACGCGGGCTCCAGGGATGTCCACAGACCGGTCATGTCACTCGCCCGTCTGCGGGATGATCAACCATTCCTGGTCGTCGGAGTTGGAGCAGTTGTAGATCGTGAGCGGGGTGTCGTTGCCGCCGGTGCTGAAGCCCGACACGTCCAGGCACAGGTTGTTGCTGGCGAAGTTGCGGATCCAGTAGGCGCCGCTCTCCTGCTTGTCCAGCCACCACAGCTGGTTGTCGGCGGTGGTGCCGTCGCACATGTACTCCATGACCGGCGACTCGACGGGGGCCGAGCCGTAGTCGGACAGGTCCATGCAGAACTTGTCCTTGACGTTGCGGATCTGGAAGAGGGGGGTGCCGCCGGGGCCGTCCTTGGGGTACCGCACCTCCAGGTCCCACAGCTGGTTGTCGTGCGAGGTCCCGTCGCAGGTGTACTCGCGCACCCGGCCGGCCTTGGTGCCCTTGTCGTAACCGGGGATGTCCGCGCACTTCTTGGTGGTGGTGTTGCGCAGCAGCACGTTCTTGGCGGGCACGACCGGCTTCGGCTTCTTCTTCTGCGAGCCGCCGCCACCCCCACCGCCACCGCCGCCGCCACCGCCGCCGTTCTTGGCGTCACCGCCTCCCGCCGGCGACTCGGGCGCCGACGCCGGGGCGGACGGCTCCGGCGGGGCGGGGGCGAGGGTCTGGCTGGCGGACGGGGAGGGCGCCAGGGTGGTGCCGGCCTCGGCGATCTTCTCGTTGGCCTTGGAGGAGACGTTGGGCTTGTAGGCGATCCACAGCATCACGAAGGTGATGGCGAGGCCCAGCATGT
>NZ_JBEYVW010000025.1:84157-148475 GCF_040644175.1 Streptomyces sp. NPDC047017
AGGCCGTCGCACCCGACCGCTGCACCGCCAGGGTGTACGGCCGCTGCTCCTTCGACCCGAACCAGATGATCTTCCGCGGCTTCAGCGTCGCCCGCACAAAGGCCGCCCGGCCCGGCTCGATCTGCACATTGCCCGGATGCACGTCGTAGGAGAGCTGATCCCCGTTGTCACTGCCGCTGACCGAGGCGGTGACCTTGGTGTTGCCCAGGTTGTCGACGGCCAGCCGGGGGCGCCCGCGGAACCGGCCCTTGACGGTGGGCGGCACCAGTTCGGCGCGCACCTCGGTGAACGGGGTGATGGTGAGGTTGCCCTCGGGGACCGTGACGGCCTCGGGGTGCTCGGTCGGGATGATCCGGACGGCGTACGGGTTCGGGCCCGCCGTGGCGTCCGGGGTGCGGGGCGGGGCGAAGGTCAGCTCCACGGTCCCCGTCGTGCCCGGGTACAGCCGCAGCGACTGCGGCTCCACCGTCGTCCAGGGCGAGACCGCCCCCACCGGTTCGAAGCGGTACTCGTCGACGACGTCACCGGTGTTGCGCAGCCGAAGCCGCACCCGGGTACTGCTGCCCGGGTCCACGGTGGCGGACGCGGGTTCGAGAGAGGTCCAGAGAGTCATGGCCGGCCGGGTCACCGCTCCTCGTTGTGGACGGCCCGGGGCTCGTCGGGCAGCCCGGTGCCGTGTGCGTCGTAGCGTCGTACACCGGGCGGGCCGGCGCCTGCCTGCCGTCGCGTGCTTCGCGTACGGGCAACGGCGCTCCCCTCCACGGTTGCCGTACCAGCGTCACCCGCGCGCGCGGGGGAAGGGAAGGGGCACGGGGGCAGACACACGGGCACCGGCGCCCGGCCGAGCGGGCAGAGAGGGAAGCCGCCCTGCCCGTCGGGGCAATCACAGTGCCCGCGGTGAGGTACCCCAGGACGTTTCGACAACGCGCGTCGCGCGCGAGGGTGGACCTGTTCATGTCTCGTACCCCGAGGAGAGCAGAGCATGCCGTCCTACCTGTCGCCCGGCGTCTACGTCGAGGAGGTGGCCAGCGGCTCGCGCCCCATCGAAGGGGTGGGCACGTCGGTCGCGGCCTTCGTGGGCCTCGCCCCGACCGGACCCCTGAACGAGCCGACGCTGGTCACCAACTGGAGCCAGTACGTTGCGTCCTTCGGGGCGTTCACCGACGGCTACTACCTCGCGCACTCGGTCTACGGGTTCTTCCAGAACGGCGGCACCGCCGCGTACGTGGTCCGCGTCGGCGGCTCCACCGATGACGCCGGGTCCGACGAGGCCGCGGGCCGCGCCGGTACGGCCCCCGCCGCGGTGGCCGGCTCCGCCGCCGTCGCCGCGCTGCCGCCGGGCGAGCCCCGCCAGCTCGGCACGTTCTCGGTCACCGCGCTCGCCTCCGGCGGCAAGGGCCCGCTGAGCGTCGAGGTCGCCGACGCCGAGGGCGAGGGCCCGGCCGAGCGGTTCCGGCTGGTCGTCAAGGACGGCGACAAGGCCGTCGAGACCTTCGACGTGACCGCCAAGAAGGGCGGCCGCAACTACGTCGTCACGCAGGTGAAGGAGCGTTCCAAGCTCATCACCGTGACCGAGGCCGTGCCGGCCGCACAGCTGGTGCGCCCGGACAACCAGACGGTGACCCTGCCGGCCCCGCCCGCGGCCGCCCCCGGCGCGCCCGCGCCCGTGGAGGCCCAGGACTCGCACCCCGGCCCCGGCGACTACCTCGGCGACTCGGCCGACCGCACCGGCTTCGGCGGCCTGGAGGCCGTGGACGAGATCTCCATGGTCGCGGTGCCCGACCTGATGGCCGCCTACCAGCGCGGCGCGATCGACCTGGAGGCCGTCAAGGCGGTCCAGCTCGGCCTGATCGCGCACTGCGAGCTGATGGGCGACCGGGTGGCCGTCATCGACCCGCCGCCCGGCCTGAACGCCCGTCAGATCCGGGTGTGGCGCCAGGAGACGGCCGGTTACGACTCCAAGTACGCGGCCCTGTACTACCCGTGGATCAAGACCTTCGACCCGAGCACCGGGCAGACCCGGATGATCCCGCCGAGCGGCCACGTCGCCGGTGTGTGGGCCCGCAACGACGCCGAGCGCGGTGTCCACAAGGCGCCCGCCAACGAGGTCGTGCGCGGCGCGGTCGACCTGGAGAACCAGATCACCCGCGGTGAGCAGGACCTGCTCAACCCGATCGGCGTCAACTGCATCCGCGCCTTCCCGGGCCGCGGCATCCGCGTCTGGGGTGCGCGCACCCTCTCCTCCGACCCGGCCTGGCGCTACCTGAACATCCGCCGGTACTTCAACTACCTGGAGGAGTCGATCCTGATCGGCACCCAGTGGGTGGTGTTCGAGCCGAACGACCACGCGCTGTGGGCCCGTATCCGCCGTAACATCTCGGCGTTCCTGGTCAACGAGTGGCGCAGCGGCGCCCTGTTCGGCCAGCGTCCCGAGGAGGCGTACTACGTCAAGTGTGACGAGGAGACCAACCCGCCGGAGTCGGTCGACGTCGGCCGGGTCGTCTGCGAGATCGGCATCGCGCCGGTCAAGCCGGCCGAGTTCGTGATCTTCCGGCTGGCGCAGTTCTCCAGCGGCAGCGGTGAGCTGGAGGAGTAGGCCGCGCGCCCGCCTTCCGCTCCTCTCCCCTCCCCCAGCCAGGTCTTCTAGAAGGACAGCGAACACATGAGTCTCCAGCCGGGTGACGCCCTCACCTCGCATAATTTCGGCCTGCAGATCGACGGCGTGATGGTCGAGTACCTGGCCGAGGTCAGCGGCCTCAGCATCGAGCAGGACGTCATCACGTACCAGCAGAACACCCCGGGCGGCCAGAACGTCGTCAAGAACCTGCCGGGCGTGAAGAAGAACGGCACCTGCACGGTCGTGCGCGGCATGACCCAGTCGGCCTCGTTCACGCAGTGGATCAACCAGTCCATCAGCGGGCAGATGACCACGGCCCGCAAGAACGCGTCCATCATCATGATGGACTTCCAGAACAACCCGGTGAAGCGCTACCACCTGCGCAACGCCTGGTGCAGCAAGATCGACGCGAGCACGGTCAAGGCGGGCGAGGCCGCCGCGCTGACCGAGACCGTGACGATCGCGTTCGAAGAACTGGTCATCGAGTAATGCGGCGTACGGCTGGCCGGACCGGCGGCGCCGTGGCGTACGCCGGTCCGGAGGCGGCGGAGACCGCACCGGAGCCGGCGGCGCCCGTCCAGGCACCGCCGGCGCAGCAGCCCCTCCCGCAGGAGCCGCTGCGCACCGAGTTCCCCTTCCAACTGCCCCGCGGTTACGTCGACGAGTCGGGCACCGTCCACCGGGACGGCACCATGCGGCTGTCGACGGCCCGGGACGAGCTGGTCCCGCTGCGGGACGTGCGCGTGCAGGAGAACCCGGCGTACCTGTCGGTCGTCCTGCTGGGCCGGGTCATCACCCGGCTCGGCACGCTGCCCCTGGTCCACGACGGGATCGTGGAGAACATGTTCGCCTCGGACCTGGCGTTCCTGCAGGACTTCTACCGTCAGATCAACGCCGAGGGCCACACCCGCGCGGCCGTGCGGTGCCCGCACTGCGCGGAGCCGTTCGAGGTGGAACTCGGCGGGAGCCGCCTGGGGGAATCGTGACGTACGCGACCGACCGGCTGCACGAGGAGATCGCGTACGTGGCCTACCACTTCCACTGGAGCCTGGAGGAGATCCTGGACCTGGAACACCACGATCGCCGCCGCTACACGGGCGAGATCGCGTCCCTGGTGACACGGGCCGGGACGGAGGGCTGAACGGTGGGTCTCCTGGACCGCTTCCGCAAGGGTACGTACGACGAGGGCACCGGTGCGGTCGCCGCGGCCGGAGCATCCGGTGCGGCCGGAGCATCCGGCACGGCCGGCTCAGCGGGTACGGCCGGTGAGCCGGCGCCGGTCCCCGGTGGGCGGGCGGCCGTGCCCGTGTCCTGGCCGGGGCTGCCGCCGATCCAGCGCGCCCTGGGCCCGGACCCGGCCGGGGTCGCCGACGCCGGTTTCGGCGGCCGGCTGCCCACCTGGCAGAACCCGACGTTCGCGAGCACGGCCTCGCACGCCGTGCTGGACGGACGCGGCAGCGCCGTGCTCGGCGGCGCGGCGCACCCGACGCCGGGCCGTCCCGTGACGGGTCTCGAACTCCCCGCCACCACCCTGTCCCCGGCCTCCGGCCAGGGCCCGGCCGGACCGGCGGTACAGCGGGCACCCGCGGTGCCGCTGCGCTTCCTGCCGCCCCGGTCCCCGGCCGCACCGCCGGACGGGCCTGCCCGGTCCTCCGGCGCGGTGCGGCCGGGCCAGGGCCCGGCGCTCACTCCGGGCGGTAGCCCGGCGGGGGCGCGGCCCGGTCAGCCGGGTGCGTCCGCCGGTCCGGCGGGGGCGCGTTCCGGTTCCGGGCGGCCTGGGCCGTCCGCCGCCGCGGCGGCGACTCGCTCCGGGCAGCCGGGAGCGTCCGTGACTCCGGCGGGGGCAGGTTCCGGTTCCGGCCCGGCGGATGCGTCCGCCGGTCCGGCGGGGGCACGTTCCGGTTCCGGGCAGCCGGGGCCGTCCGCGGCCTCGGCGGGGGCGCGCTCCGGTCCTTCGGGAGCGTCTGCGGCCCCGGCGGGGGCCGCCTCCGTGCAGCGGTCCGCCGCTGCGCCCGGGCAGGCGTCCCCTGGTGCCGGCCCGCGGGCGGCGGCGTCCGCGGTGCGGTCCGCGGGGGCGGACACGGGCGGCGGTTCCACCGCCTCCGGTGCCCACTCCGCTGCTTCCTCTTCTCCTGCTCCCTCCCCGTCTCCTGCGGCGAACGGCGGTGGGTCACCGCCCTCCGCTCCGGCCGCACGGGCCGGGTCGGCCGGTTCCGTGGCCGCCGTGCGGAGCACCCCGGTGGTGACTCCGCAGCCGCCGTCCACCGCGCCGGTGCCCCCTCCGCTGCCGGCCTCCGGCCCGCGGCTGTCCCCCGTCGCGCCCACGGACTCCTCGTCCCGGCCCGCGTCACTGACGCACGCCCGGCGGGGAGCGCCGGCGGTGCAACGGCGTTCGCTCCCGGTGGCCCGGCGGAATCCGACTCCGCCGGGCGACGGCGCGTCCGGGGGACGGACGTCAACTGCCGGGAACGGTAAGGAATCCGCGCCCGCGGTGGCCTCGTCGACGCCCGCGCCCGCGCTTGTGCCCGCGCCCGCGCCCGCGCCTGTACAGCGGGTCGCGTCCGGCGGCGGTGACACGGAGGCGGGTTCCGGCGTACGGGACACGGCTCCGATTCCCGTTCCCGTTCCGGTTGCGGGTACGCCGGGGCAGGTGAGCCCGGGTCGCACGGCTGAGGCGGCTTCGTCCGGTCCCTCGCCGGCGCCTGCGAAGAGCGCGGCGGCGGCCGGTGCGGGGCAGGTGCCCGCAGTCCAGCGGGCGACGAGCGGCGGCGGCACTCCGGCGGCCGGTGCCTCGGGGCGGTCCGCCGCCGCGGGCATACCGCCCGTGCCGGGCGGCGGGGCGGCGAGCGGTTCGCCGGCTCCTTCGACTCCGGCGGTGCGAGCCGCGGGCGGTGCGCCGAGCCGGGCGTCCGGCTCGGGCAGCGGTCCGCTTCCCGTGTCCCGCTCGGTTTCGAGTGCGGCCACGGGTTCCGGTCGGTCCTCCGCCTCGGGTGGGGCGTCGGCCTCCGGCGGGGCGTCGGCTTCGAAGCCGGTGTCGGGTTCCGGTTCGGGTACGGGTACGGGTACGGGCACGGGCACGGCTGCGGGGTCGGCCTCCGGCCCTGCCTCGGCCTCCGGTTCCCCTTCGGCCTCCGGTCCTGCCTCGGTCTCCGGTTCCCCTTCGGTCTCTGCTCCGGCTTCGGTCTCCGCTCCGGCTTCGTCTGCCTCCGGTCCGGCCAAGGGCCCGGTTTCGGCTTCCGGCTCGGGCAACGGCCCGGTCACGATCTCTCGTTCTGTTGCCGGTCCGGCTTCGAGCCCTGCTCCGGCCTCGGGTACGGCGTCCGGCTCGGGCGGCGGTCGTGCCCCCGCGTCCGGTCCGGCCACGGGCGCGGTTCCGGTCTCCCGCTCGGCCTCCGGCTCGGGGACCGGTCCCGTCAAGGGCTCCACTCCTGCCTCGGGTACAGCCTCCGGTTCGGGCGGCGGACGTGCTCCCGTGTCCGGCGCGGCCCCGGTCTCCCGTTCAGCTTCCGCTTCCAGTGCGGGCAACGGCCCGGTCACGGTCTCCCGTTCGACCTCGGGCCGGCCCGCCAGCCCGGGCACCGGTCCGGCCGCAGGTGCTACGCCCGTCTCCCGTCCGGCTTCCGCTTCCGGTTCGGACAGCGGCCCGGTCTCCGTGTCCCGCTCGGCCGCGGACCCGACCCCGGGCTCGGGCTCGGGTCCGGCGCCGGCCTCCGGTGCCGGTCCGGTCGCGGGCTCCGCCCCGGGCCCGGTGGCCCGCCCGGCTTCCGGTGGGGCGCGGCCCGCCGTACAGCGGCGTATGTCGTCGTCCACGGCACCCCGTACCGCGTCCGAGAGCGGGAGCGGGAGCGGGAGCAGCCGTACGCCGTCCAGCCCGGCACCGGCCCCCGGCACCCCGGACCGCCCCGCGCCGACCACCCCTCCCGCCGAAGCGGCCCCGGCACCGACCACCCCCCTACCCCTGCCCTCGTCCGCGCCCTCACCGGCGCCCCCGCCCGCAACGCACACCACCCCACTCCCCACCGCCACCCCCGTACAGCGGGCCACCACGACGACCACCCCCGGCTCCACCCCCGGCCCCTCTCCCTCCGCAGCTCCCCCCGCCGTCCAGCGAAGCGCCGTACGCCGCGCTTCCCGCCCCGGCCTCGGAGCCCCCGTCTCCTCACGTCCCGCGACTCCCGCGAGCCCCGCGGCCCCCGCGAGCCCGAGTCCGCTGCCGAGCACCCCGGCCGCACCGGCATCCCCGGCCGCACCCCCGCCGGAGCCGGCCGCTCCCGTCGCCCCCTCGGTGCGGCAGGAACCCCTTGCCTCCGCCGGTGGCACGGCGGCGGCAGTGCCGCCCGTCGTACAGCGCAGGCGTACGCCGGCGACCCCGGCCACCCCGGTCTCCCCCGTACGCCGCTCCCCGCTGGGGGCGCCCATGACCGCGCCCCCCGTCGACACCGCGCCCCTCACCGGCGCCCCTTCCACCCCCCAGCCCCCCGCCCAGGCGCGCCCCGCGGCCACCCCGCCCCTCACCACGCCCCCGGTCCGCCTATCGTCCCCGCCA
Organism: Streptomyces sp. NPDC047017; assembly: GCF_040644175.1. Taxonomy (NCBI): domain Bacteria; kingdom Bacillati; phylum Actinomycetota; class Actinomycetes; order Kitasatosporales; family Streptomycetaceae; genus Streptomyces; species Streptomyces sp. NPDC047017. The sequence continues at coordinate 91,321 of NZ_JBEYVW010000025.1, forward strand.
CCCGCCACCACTCTTCCGGCCCCGGCCCCGGCCCCGGCCACGCCGCCGACCACATCGCCACCCCCGCCCCCAACCCCCACCGCCGCACCGGCCCCGACTCCGGCGCTGCCTCCCCTCCCGGTCCTCCAGCGCCGTTCCCTGACCAAGCCCGCCGGCGCCCCGCCCCTCGCCAAGCCGCCCACCGGCGGCCCGGCGACGCCCCCGGTCACCACCGCGCGAGCGGCCGTGCCGCCGCCCGCGCCGCCCGCCGCGCCGAGCCCCGCGCCGCCACCCCCGCCACCGCCCCCGCGCCGGCCCGTCCAGGCGGAGCAGGAGCAGTCCGAGCTGCCGCCGGGCGCGTTCGACCCGAGGGAGCTGACCGACTTCCAGCTCGACGAGCTGGTGCACCGGATCATCGGCCGCATCACGCGGCTGATCCGCACCGAACTCCGCCTGGACCGCGAGCGGATCGGCAAGCTCCGCGACCCCCGCCACTGAGCGACGGCACCGGACGCCACCGACCGGAACGACGACGGAAACGAAAGAAAGGCCCACCCTCGATGTCCCGCCAGGACCCGGGCTCCACCATCTGGTTCACCCTCAGCATCGACGGCGAGAGCCTCGGCTACTTCAACGGCTGCGAAGGGCTGGCGTCCCAGGTGGAGGTCGAGCACCACCAGGAGGGCGGCAACAACGGCTTCGTGTGGCAGCTGCCGACGCGCGTCACGTTCTCCACCATCCGACTGACCCGCCCGCTCACGCCCGACACCGCCAAGGTCGCCAAGTGGATCTCGTCCGTGCAGACGGGCATCAAGCGGCCCACGGCCCAGATCGCGGCGCTGCGCGCGGACGGTTCCGAGGTCGCCCGGTGGGGGCTCATCGACGTGCTGCCGGTGAGCTGGACCGGACCGACCCTCGACCCGGCCAGCCCGGCCGTGGCGACCGAGGTGCTGGAGATCGCCCACCACGGGTTCACGGACTGAGGGGAGTACCGGACATGGCGAAGGGCAGCAGGGGCGGCGCGGGCAAGAGCCTGGTGCGGGCCACGCTCGCGATCCACGAGCCGCCCAAGGGCAAGAGCAGGACGCCCGGCGGGATCATCAAGACGTTCGGCTTCGACTTCAACCCGGCGCAGCTCTCGCTGTCCCGCCGGGCCAACTGGAAGGTCACCCCCACCCAGATCGAACGCACCGGCCCGCTCCCGGAGTTCATGGGTTCCGAGCCCCGTGAGATGGGCGTCGAGATCTTCCTCGACTCCTCCGACGAGCCGACCAGCAACACCGTGCTGAAGAAGGTCGAGTCGCTGCTGGCCTGCTGCCAGGTGACGACCCAGAGCATCGCCGCCAAGCAGCCGTCGCCGCCGTGGGTGGTCTTCCAGTGGGGGTCGTTCTCGACGGCCCGGTTCACGGCGTACGTCAGCGCGGTGGAGGCGAGTTACACGCTGTTCGGGACGACCGGTGTGCCGATCCGCGCCACCTGCCGGCTCCAGCTGCACGAGATCCCGAGCCGGACCAAGGGCCAGAACCCGACCTCCGGCGCGCTCACCGCGCAGCGCGTGCACCGGGTCGTGGCGGGTGACTCGCTGCAGTCGCTGGCCTGGCGGGAGTACGGCAACGCGGCGGCCTGGCGGTCCATCGCCGAGGCCAACGGCATCGACGACCCGACGTATCTCCCGGCCGGTGTCGAGCTGGTGCTGCCGGCCGCCGAGGAGGTGCGTGGCTGATGGTGCAGTCCGCGTACTCCAATGTCATCGACGTCAAGGTCGGCGGGGCCAAGCTGCCCCCCGAGTACGCCGCGGACCTGGTGGACTGCCAGGTCGACCAGGGCGTGGGCGTCCCGGCGGCGTTCCGGCTGACCTTCCGCGACCCCTACCGGCTGCTCCTGGGCGAGCTGGGCATCACCTTCGGCACCAAGGTGGTGCTCGCGCCGGTCGCCGACGGCGACGGGTCCGGCGATCCGCTGCTGACCGGCGAGGTCACCGGCCTGGAGGCCGACTACGACGGCACCGGCACCTTCACCGTGATCCGCGGCTACGACTCCGGGCACCGGCTGCTGCGCCAGCGCCGGGTGGCCGCGTACCGCAACCAGAGCGCCTCCGACATCGCGCGCAAGCTGGCCGCCCAGGACGGGGTGCCGGTCGGGCGGATCGAGTCGACGCGGACGGTGTACGAGTTCATCAGCCAGTCCAACGTGACCGACTGGGACTTCCTGGCGCGGCTCGCCGACGAGAACGAGATGGTCATGTCGGTGGACTCGAAGGGCAAGTTCCAGTTCGTGAAGCCGAAGTCGGCCTCGGGGGCGCCCTCGCCGAACACCGACGGCGAGAAGAGCCCGTTCGTGCTCCAGGCCGGGCACGACATCCTGCGGCTGCGGGCCGCGGTGACCGCCGCCGACCAGGTGGGGAAGGTCGAGTCGCGCGGCTGGGACGTGACGACGAAGAAGAAGCTCACGGCCACCGCGCCCGCCACCACCAACCCGGGTATCACCATCGGCACCACGCCGGGCGCCGCCGCCGGGAAGTTCAAGACGGCCAAGCTGGTCGAGACGGGCACGCCCTACGACAAGCAGAACGAGGTGAAGTTCGCGGCCGACGCGCTCGCCGACGACGTCACCGGCTCGTTCGGCGAGCTGGAGGTCGTCGCGCGCGGAAATCCCCTGCTGCGCCCGGGGGTTCCGGTGGCCCTCGCTGATGTCGGCGTACCCTTCGAGGGCAAGTACACGGTCACCTCGGTGCGGCACGTGTTCGGGGACGGCAAGCACTACGAGGTGTGGGTGACGGTGAGCGGCCGGCAGTGGCGTTCGCTGTACGGGCTGGCCTCGGGCGGTTCGGAGACCGCGCCCCGGCTGCCCAGTGTGGCCAACGCGCTGGTGACGGATGTGAACGACCCGCTGAAGCAGGGCCGGGTGCGGTTGCAGTTCCCGTGGCTGGACGACACCTATGTCAGCGACTGGACGCGGACGGTGCAGCTGGGCGGTCTCGGCGGCGGCGGGATCTTCCCGCTGGACGTCAACGACGAGGTCCTGGTCGCCTTCGACCGGGGCGCGCTGGACCATCCGTTCGTCATCGGCGGGCTCTACAACGGCCGGGACAAGCCGACCGTGGTCAGTGACGTGCCACTGCACGACACCGTGCGCAAGAAGGCGAGCCGGCACACCGTCTCCGACCGGGACGGCAACCGCATGGACCTGCTCAGCCAGAAGACCGGCCTGCGCAAGCAGGGCGTCCGGCTGATCTCCGGCGACAAGCGGCTGACCATCAACCTGGACCGGACGAAGACCGAGATCACCGTGGACAGCAAGGGCTCGGTGACGATCAAGGGCAGCCGGTCGGTGTCGGTGGAGGCGGGCACCGATCTCTCGCTGAGTGCCGGACGCAGCCTGACCCTCAAGAGCGGCGGCCCGCTCAGCATCCAGAGCGCGAGCATGATCAACATGCGGGCCGGGGGCGAGATCGGGGTCGTCACCGGGGGCGCGCTGAACCTGACGGCGGGCGGTATCGCCAACCTCACCGGCGGCGGCACCGTGCAGATCACCTCGGCCGCCAACACGACGATCAAGGCGCCGACCACCATGGTCGCCTCGCCCGTGTTCGGGGTCACCACGATCCCGGTGCCGATGGTGATCCCGTGAACCGGCCTCGTCCCGCTGTCCGTTGCCGTAGTCGTGTCCCCGGAAGGCGGGTGTGTCCCTGATGGCCGAGCAGTTCGTCGGGTCCGGCTGGTCGTTCCCGCTGCGTATCGGGCCGACCGGCGGGATCGCCCTGGTCAGCGGGGAGCGGGAGATCGAGGAGGCGATCCGGCTGGTGCTGTCCACCTCGCCGGGCGAGCGGCCGATGCGGCCCGACTTCGGCTGCGCGATCCACGATCTGGTGTTCGCCCCGGTCAACGAGCAGACCGCGGGCCGCATCCAGCACGAGGTGTACGTCAGCCTGGACCGCTGGGAGCCGCGTATCGACGTGGAGGACGTCGAGGTGACGGCGGGCTCCGACCAGAGCGTGCTCTACATCGACGTGCGCTACTCCATCCGCGGCACCAACAACCCGCGCAGCCTCGTCTTCCCCTTCTACGTCATTCCGTCCCACGACGAGCCGGGCGGCACCTCCCCGGCTCCGGAAAGCGACCGCTGATGGCACTGCCCTCCCCCAACCTCGACGACCGCCGCTTCCAGCAGTTCGTCGACGACGCCAAGCGCTACATCCAGCAGCGCGCCCCGGAGTGGACGGATCACAACGTCTCCGACCCCGGCGTCACCCTCGTCGAGACGGTCGCCCACATGGCCGACCAGATCGTCTACCGGCTCAACCGGGTGCCGGAGAAGAACCACCTGGCCTTCCTCGATCTGGTCGGGATCACCCTGTTCCCGCCGTCGGCGGCCCGTACCGACGTGACGTTCTGGCTGTCGGCGCCGCAGGAGGAGGCGGTGGCGGTGCCGGTGGGCACCGAGGTCGCCACCGTGCGCACCGAGAGCGAGGAGGCGGTCGTCTTCGCCACCGAGCGCGATCTGAGCGTCGTACCGTGCGAGTTGCGGCATCTGCTGGTGCAGCACCGGGGCGAGGCGGCCGTGGACCGCACCCACGACCTCGCCGAGGACGACAAGGACCTGCTCTGCTTCGCCGAGTCCCCCGACCCGGGCGACTGCATGCTGATCGGCCTGTCGGCGGCCGTGCCGCACTGCGCGCTCGCCCTGGACCTGGACAGCCGGGTGGACGGCGTCGGCGTGGACCCGCGCCAGCCGCCGCTGGTGTGGGAGGCGTGGACGGCGGACGGCTGGCAGCCCTGCGAGGTCGACCGGGACGGCACCGGCGGCCTGAACCGGCCGGGCGAGGTGGTGCTGCACGTCCCCGGCGGGCACGTGCTGTCCCGCAACGCCGGGCAGGAGGCGGGCTGGCTGCGCTGCCGGGTCACCGAACCGCACCCCGGCCAGCCCTTCTACACCACCTCCCCCACGGTCCGTTCCGCCGAGGCGTTCACCGTCGGCGGCACCACGGCCGCCGTGCACGCCGAGACGGTGTACGACGAGGCGCTCGGCGAGTCCACCGGGCTGCCGGGGCAGCGGCTGCGCCTGGCGTACGCGCCGGTGGTCGGCGACGATCCGCCGCTGCTGCTGCAGACCGCCGAGGTCGAGGGGTGGACGGACTGGCGGGTCGTGCCCAACTTCGCGGCCTCCGGCCCGGACGACCGGCACATCACCCTGGACGCCACCACCGGTGAGATCGCCTTCGGTCCCGCCGTGCGCGAACCGGACGGCTCGCTGCGCCAGTACGGCGCCGCCGCCCCCAAGGGCTCGCCCATCCGCGCCCGCCGCTACCGCACCGGCGGCGGCCGGGCGGGCAACGTGGCCCGCGGCGCGGTGCAGATCCTGCGCACCTCCATCCCGTACGTCTCCGAGGTCGTCAACCGCGAGGCGGCGCGCGGCGGCGTGGACGGGGAGACGGTGGAGGAGGCCAAGGTCCGCGCGCCGATCACGCTGCGCGCCCAGGAGCGGGCGGTGACCCTGCGCGACTACGAGGAGCTGGCCCGCCGCGCCGCCCCGGAGACCGCCCGCATCACCTGCCTGGAGGGCAAGGAGGGCGAGCACGGGGCGTATGCCGTACGGGTGCTCGTGGTGCCGCAGGCGGTGCCGGACCCGGGCGGCCGGCTCCGCTTCGAGCAGCTCGTCCCCGGGGACGCGCTGCTGGACCGGATCACCCGGCACCTGGACGAACGGCGGCTGATCGGCACCCGCCTCGCGGTCGGGCCGCCGTACTACCAGGGCGTGACGGTGGTGGCCACGGTGCACGCCTTCCGGGGCGTGGACACCGACCGGGTGCGGCGCCAGGCGCACGACGCGCTGTACCGGCACCTGGACCCGCTGACCGGCGGCGCGGACGGCACCGGCTGGCCGTTCGGGCGTCCGGTGCAGTCCGGTGAGGTGTTCGCGGTGCTGCAGCGGGTGCCGGGCGTGGAGCTGGTCGATCAGGTGGTGCTGCACCCGGCCGACCCGCTGACCGGCAAGCGCGGCGACGCCACGGACCGCATCGACCTGTCCCCGCCCTCGCTGGTCTTCTCCTTCGACCACCGGGTGCGTGTGATCGGGGACGGTGCCTGATGCGGGGCTCCATCGACGGTCTGGGCTCGTCCGCGCCGATCGGCATGATGCTGCCCGCCGTCTTCGCCGACGACGATCTCGCGCAGCGTTTCGTCGGCGGCCTGGACGACGTGGTCGCGCCGATCCTGAGCGTGCTCGACTGTCTGGACACGTACTTCCGGCCGTCCCTGGCGCCGCTGGACTTCGCCCGCTGGCTGGGCGGCTGGGTGGGCGCGGAGACCGACGGCGGCGAACCGGAGCCGCTGCTGCGGGACGCCGTGGCCGCCGCCGCCCGGCTGCACCGCATCCGCGGCACCCGGCGCGGGCTGGCCGAGGCGGTACGGCTCGCCTTCGGCGTCGAGCCGGAGATCACCGAGAGCGGCGGCGCCGCCTGGAGCGCCCGCCCGCTGGGCGCGGTGCCCGGCGAGGCGCGCCCCCGGCTGCACGTACACCTGAGACTGCCCGACCCGTCCCCGGCGGACCGGCACCGCCTGGACGCCCTGGTCGCCGCGGCCCGCCCCGCCCACATGCCGTACACGGTCCAGGTGACCGCAGCCGAACCCGCCGTACCCGCCGAAAGGACCCCCGAGAGATGACGACCACCCAGCACTGCGCCGAATGCGGTACCCGCGCGGAACCGGGCCAGTCGTTCTGTGACGCCTGCGGGGCGGTCCTGAGCTGGACGGACCGGGCGGCGGCCCGGCCCGCCGACGCCCCGGCACCGGCCGCACCGCAGGCCGCCGCCCCCGCGGCCGCCGACTCCGGCGACCGCGCGCGGCCGGCCACCGCCGCCTCGGTTTCGGCCCCTGCCGCCGCCACGGCCACGGCGCCGGCCGCCACCGCGCCGACCGCCACGGTCTCCGCCCCGGCCCCGGCCGCCACCCGCCAGGAAGACGGCGCTACGCCCCCGGCGCCCCCCGCGCCTGCCCCTGCCCCCGCCCCCGCTCCTGCTCCGCAGGACCCGGCCCCGGCGGCCGCGTTCCCCCGGCAGGCGACCGCCCCGGCCACTCCCCCGGCACCGGCCGCACCGCAGGCCGCCGCCCCGGCACCGGCCGCACCGGCTGCCCCTGGCGCCGTGGACGACGGCGAGGACCCCACCACACCGCTGCCCACCACCACCGCCGCACCCGACGGCCACAACGGCCACAACGGCCAGGGTGACCAGGGAGGTTACGGAGGCCAAGGCAGCCACGGCGGTCACGGCGACGCGGACGGCATGACCGACCGGGCGCGCCAACTGCTCGTCCCGGTGGCCGACCCGGAGGCCCACCCCGCGGCGGGCCCGTCCGTCGCCCCGGTGCTGCCCGGCCGTCCGGTGCCGCAGCGGCCCCAGACCGTACGGGCCCCGGGCGAGGAGTTCGGCCTGCACGGCGGGACGCCGTGCCCCTGGTGCGGCACGGGCAACCGGCCCGAGCGGCACTACTGCACGCGGTGCGCGATGCCCATGGCGGGCGAGGGCCGGGGGGCGGCGCGGCTGCCCTGGTGGCGGCGGCTGGGCCGGTTCGGCCAGCGCGAGGCGCCGTGGGCGGGCGACCGGCCGCGCCTGCGCCGGGCGTTCGACCGGGTGCTGACCTGGCTGGGCGCGGCGATCGTGGTGACCGCGCTGATCGTGGCGGCCGTGCACATCCCGCAGGGCGTCCAGGCGACCCGCGACCACTTCGCCAAGCGGGCGTCGGTGTCCCCGGACCGGTTCGCCGCGTCCCGCTCCTACCCCGGGCACAAGCCGGACCTGGCCTTCGACAAGCTCAACAACACCTGGTGGGGGCCGGGCGTCTCGGAGTCCGGCCAGGGGCAGTGGATCGAGGCCAAGTTCGACGAGCCGACCCGGCTGCTCGACCTGATCATCACACCGGGCGTCTCGGTCCGGCCCGACCAGCTCACCCAGTCGGCGCTCCCGCACCGCGTCACGGCCACGATCACGCTGGCCGACGGGAAGACCACGACCCGCGAGATCACCCTCGACCAGGGCGCGGGCGGCCAGCGCATCCCCTTCCGCGTCGGCAAGGTCACGGCGGTCCGCTTCACCATCGACACCGCCTACCAGACCTCCGGCTCCAAGCAGGTGGCCATCGCGGAGATCGAGTTCTTCGGCCCGTCGCACGCGAACGGCCAGTGACCCGGTGAGGCGGGGCCCGGGCCGGCAGATGCCGGCCCGGGCCCCGTGACCACCCTTCCCAGCTGACGCTAGGCGACGTCGCCAGGGCCCATGAGCGGGTCAGACATTCCCTCGACGACTTCTCTTCCGATCCGGACGAGATCGTGCAGGTTCGCACTTCCGGCTAACCGGATCGCGCGTTCCACTTGGTGAGGCAAGGCCAGCGTCTGAGCATCGAGAATCGCGGCACGGAGTTCTGAATCCGCGACCTTCGCTTCGCCAGTGGCCAGATGGAACTGGGCCATGGTCACGCGCTCTATCACTCCCCAGGTAGGAGGCGCTGGACTCGTGGTGTTCGACTGGCTCGCCACACGCTCTGCGTCTTTGATCCGACCGGTGAGGAGGAAGCCGCGCAGCTCCACCTCACGGAGGCTGAATGGATTGATGAAGAAGTCGGAGATCGATGGATCCTGTTCAAGAGCGTGTCGGCACTGCTCAACGCACCGATCGAGCATGCCGATGTTTCCTTGCTCGCTTGCCGCGCGCGCCAGAAGCAGCCCGGCAGTCGCTCGACCTCCGAGATCAGGCGATACTTCAACCGCGCTCTGCAGAGTCTTCACGGCCTGCGGAAGATCCCCGGCTTTGCGTAGCTCATTCCCTTGCATCCGGAGAGCGTGAGCCCACATGCGCGGCTCACCTTTCAGTTCTTTCAGCATGTTCGCGCCCGAACCTGCCCACTGCACGGCGGCGGCGAGGTGAGCCTCGGGCAGTAGGTCTCCGAGTGCTACTCCTATCTCGGCACGCGCGGCGGCGAGCAACATCACGTCGGCACGCCTGGCCTTCTTACTGCGCGCACGTTCTTCCAGCGCTCTGACCAGTCGACCGAGTTCTCGGAGCGCATCGGCAGCTCTTCCTTCTTCGCGTGCCAATCGAGCGAGACGCACGACGGACTCGCCACTTGCGATCATTTCCGCGTGGTCCTGCTGACCGACACCGCTGATCCCCAGGGAGGCGTACGGAATGCCTAACCGATCAGCGAGTGTGATGCGGTCTGGGATGCTATCGAGGCGCCGGCTCCCCGTTTCCCAGAGCGAGACGAGAGTGCGATCGACGCCAACCATCTCGCTGAGCCGCCTCTGAGTGCACTTGCGGAATTTCCGGTAGTAGCGCAGTATCGCGCCGAGGTCGCCTGAGCGCAGGACTCGGCTCCCCTGCGGCGTGTACCACGGAAAGTTGAGTGAGAGTTTGGGGGGAACCGCCCAGGGTTCGGATGCCGGGCCGGCAGATTCACCGGTGCGCTCGATGTGATCCGATGGACCATTTTCTGCCTGCGGTTCGGTCTCATTGCCCTTCTCGCCGGAGCTCTTCATCGACCCATCACGATCATCCCGAGGACGAAGCCGATCGTGAACAATGTACTGAGGATCTGTAACAGTGTCCTTGCACGCATGATGATGGTCATCCCTGAACTCCTCGTTGCAGCACGGAAGGGATTCCGGTCAGGAGAGCCCCCTGGTGGGGTTCGACGCCGATGCGGAGCATCACTCGGTTTCCCAGATAGGCACGGCGGCCGTGCAACCAGCGGTGGTTGTCGACCACATAGCCTTGACCTGCGGCCAGGCCTATCGTCAGCGCCTGCGCATCGATAGCGAGTTTCAATTCTCCGAGGGCCGCCTCAGCAGCCTGCGAGAAACGCCCTTGCTCAGGCGGCCAAACGCGAATTCTCAGACGCCGACCGCTGCCTGACGGCTCGAATATCGGCCCCGCGTAGACGTGGCTCCTTCCGTAGGCGACTGCATTCGGTTGACTCAGGGCCTGCAATGCCTCCGGCGCCCGCGCTGCGAGGAGGCGATAGATGGCGCCACCGTCAGCGAAAACACTCTCGCCGCCCGTTTCCGCCTGCACGACGCATAGGTTCACCAGTAGTCCCGGCGGGACCAGCATGTCTGCGCGATCGGTGTGGGGCGCGAGCGCTGCCCGGCTGAAACCATCCGCAAATGCACGACCGGCAACTGCTTCGCGTTCTGTGATCACGGTTACCGCGTGCGCGTCACTGTCAGGATGCGGTAAGGCCGTTCCAAGGGTCCGGGCCAGCGCGACCAGACTGGGCGCACTATCAAGTCCGTGAAAGATCGCGATTCCGTACTGAGCCAGTCGAGCGAGAATCTCACCAGGTCGCACCAGACGTTCTACGGGAATGCTGTCCGGACGCACATTTTCGAAAAACGGACCCATAAATCCGCTCCCTCCGAGGTGTCTCACCACAGTGGACCGTGGGACCCCTGCCCGTCCAGCGATGTGACAAATTGTCACATCGTCCTTGGAGAGGAAGGGCGTGCGCACGCTCACCCCAATCGCTGTGGCCGGAGGGAGGTGGTATTCGGCGGATAGTCATAAGCCGTCATGCCGGTGATCGGTGACGATGTTGATGCCCGCGTCCCCAAGCCGCAGCAGACCGAGGTCAGTCGGCCAGGGCGTCCGGCATCTGGTGGGCGTCCTCGCCACCGGTCCGTTCCAGCCTGCCTACAACCCCACGATCTCGTTCCACCGCTTGGCGAACTCCACCCGTTCCGTGGACGTGATGTCGCGGGCGATCGCCAGGTGCTTGCGCATGGCGTCGTCGGGGAAGATCAGCGGGTTGCCGGCCAGGGCGGCGGTGTCCTCGTCCCTGGACGCGGCCAGGACCTCCTCGGCGGCGGGGACGGGGCAGACGTAGCTCACCCAGGCGGCGAGTTCCGCGGCGACCTCGGGGGCGTAGTAGTAGTCGATCAGTGCCTCGGCGTTGCCCTTGTGCCGGGCCCGGTCGGGGATCATGAGGGAGTCCGACCACAGCTCGGCGCCCTCCTCGGGCACGACGAAGCGGATGTCGGGGTTGTCCGCCTGGAGCTGGATCACGTCGCCCGAGTACGCCTGGCAGGCCAGCACATCGCCGCTGACGAGGTCCTTGGTGTAGTCGTTGCCGGTGAAGCGGCGGATCTGGCCGCGCTTGATCTGCCGCTCGACCTGATCGCACATCCGGTGGAAGTCGTCCGCGGTCCACCGGGTGATGTCGACGCCGTCGCCCTGCATCAGCAGCGCGAACGCCTCGTCGAGGCCGGAGAGCAGGGTGACCCGGCCCTTCAGGTCGCCCGCCCACAGGTCGGCGACCCGGTGGACGTCCCGGCCGAGCTTGCGGCGGTTGTAGGCGATTCCGGTGATGCCCGACTGGTAGGGCACGGTGAACTTGCGGCCGGGGTCGAAGGCGGGCGAGCGCAGCAGCGGGTCGAGCTGCTCCGCCACGTTCGGCTGGGCCGCCCGGTCCATCTCTTGCACCCAGCCCAGGTGGACGAAGCGCGCGCACATCCAGTCGCTCATGACGACGAGGTCGCGGCCGGGGTCCTGGTGGTTCATCAGGGACGGGCTGATCTTGCCGAAGAACTCGTCGTTGTCGTTGATCTCCTCGACGTAGTCGACGGAGATCCCGGTGCGCTTCTCGAACCCCTCCAGGGTGGGGCGCCGGTCGGGGTGCTTGTCGTCGGTGTCGATGTAGAGCGGCCAGTTCGCCCAGACGAGCTTCTTGTCGCCGGCGGAGGAGTCCGGGACGGAGCGGTCGCCGGGGCTGACGTAGGCGGCGGGGACCCCGCAGCCGGCCAGCGCGCCGAGCGCGGCGGTGGAGCCGAGCGCGCGCAGCAGGGAGCGGCGGGAGGGCAGGGGCGGCGTGCGGGGCGGCAGTGTGGTCCGGGGCATTGGCGCAGCATGGCGCCCGCCGTCGCCGCGGGGCAATCGACGCTCCGTCGAGCGCCGGAGTGCCTGCCCGACACCTTGTCGATCAGCGTGCCGCCGGATGCCGGTCCCCGGGCATGCCGCGGCCCCGGACGGTCCGTCCACCGTCCGGGGCCGCGAGTACCCTGCGCAAGCCGCGCGTCGCGCGCGCTCGTGCGCCCGCCTTCGGGGCGTCAGGCGCTTCTCACGCGTCGAGCGAGGTCATCACGTGCTTGACGCGGGTGTAGTCCTCGAAGCCGTACGCCGACAGGTCCTTGCCGTAGCCGGACTTCTTGAACCCGCCGTGCGGCATCTCGGCGGCCAGCGGGATGTGGGTGTTGATCCACACGCAGCCGAAGTCGAGCCTCTTGGACATCCGCATGGCGCGGGAGTGGTCCTTGGTCCACACGGAGGAGGCCAGCGCGTAGTCGACGCCGTTGGCCCACTCGACGGCCTGGTCCTCGTCGGTGAAGGACTGGACGGTGATGACCGGGCCGAAGACCTCGTTCTGGATGATCTCGTCGTCCTGCTTGAGGCCCGAGACGACGGTCGCGGCGTAGAAGTAGCCCTTGTCGCCGACCCGGTGGCCGCCGGCCTCGACCTTGGCGTGGGCGGGCAGCCGCTCGATGAAGCCGGCGACCTGCTTGAGCTGGTTGGGGTTGTTCAGCGGCCCGTACGCCACGTCCTCGTCGTCGGGCTGCCCGGTCTTGGTGTCCTCGGCGGCCTTGGCGAGCGCGGAGACGAACGCGTCGTGGACGGACTCGTGGACCAGCACGCGGGTGGCGGCCGTACAGTCCTGGCCGGCGTTGAAGAAGCCGGCCTCCGAGATGCCCTGGACAGCGTTGTCGATGTCGGTGTCCTCGAAGACCACGACCGGGGCCTTGCCGCCCAGCTCCAGGTGGACGCGCTTGAGGTCCTTGGAGGCGGACTCGGCCACCGACATGCCGGCGCGCACCGAGCCGGTGATGGAGGCCATCGCCGGAGTGGGGTGCTCGACCATCGCGCGGCCGGTGTCGCGGTCGCCGCAGACGACGTTGAAGACGCCCTTGGGCAGGATCGAGCCGATGATGTCGGCGATCAGGACGGTGGAGGCCGGGGTGGTGTCCGAGGGCTTGAGGACGACGGTGTTGCCGGCCGCGAGCGCGGGGGCGAACTTCCACACCGCCATCATCATCGGGTAGTTCCACGGCGCGACCTGCGCGCAGACGCCGATCGGCTCGCGGCGGACGATGGAGGTCAGACCCTCCATGTACTCGCCGGCCGAGCGGCCCTCCAGCATCCGCGCCGCGCCCGCGAAGAAGCGGATCTGGTCGACCATCGGCGGGATCTCCTCGGAGCGGGTCAGCCCGGTCGGCTTGCCCGTGTTCTCCACCTCCGCCGCGACCAGTTCCTCGGCGCGCTCCTCGAAGGCGTCCGCGATCTTCAGCAGCGCCTTCTGCCGCTCGGCCGGGGTGGTGTCGCGCCAGGCCGGGAAGGCCGCGGCGGCGGCCGCCATGGCGGCGTCGACGTCCGCCTCGCCGGACAGCGGCGCGGTCGCGTACGCCTCTCCGGTCGCGGGATTGACCACCTCGGTGGTCCGTCCGTCGGCGGCGTCGCGGAACTCACCGTCGATGTAGTTGCGCAGACGACGCAGCTCGGTGCTCACTGCCGGCCCTCCTGGTGGGTTGGTTCGAGGTGTCCACTCGTTGAGACACCCACCCTAGTCGCCGTTCTGACGTTTTCAACACCCCCTCCCCCATCACATCTGCGAAATCCGCAAGAGTCAGCGCCGTAAACAACGAATTTCATCGATTCGGGCTTGCGGAACTGTCGAGACGTCGTGCACAGTGAAGACGTGGCCAGTCGAAGCGCAGAGCAGAGGGACTCGTCCCGCGAGTCCCGCACCGGGAACGGCACCCCCCAGCTGGACGCCGTCTCCCTCGCCATCATCCAGCAGCTCCAGGAGGACGGCCGCCGTCCCTACGCGGCGATCGGCAAGGCCGTCGGCCTCTCCGAGGCAGCCGTGCGCCAGCGCGTGCAGAAGCTGCTGGACCAGGGCGTCATGCAGATCGTCGCCGTCACGGACCCGCTCACCGTGGGCTTCCGCCGGCAGGCGATGGTCGGCGTCAACGTCGAGGGCGATGTCGAGGCCATAGCGGACGCGCTGACTGACATGTCGGAAGTCGAGTACGTGGTGATGACCGCGGGCTCGTTCGACATCCTCGCCGAGATCGTCTGCGAGGACGACGACCACCTGCTGGACGTCATCAACAAACGCATCCGGGCCCTGCCCGGCGTGCGCTCCACCGAGAGCTTCGTGTACCTGAAGCTCAAGAAGCAGACCTACATGTGGGGAACCCGATAACCGTGAGCAAGGACCTCAGCCGAACCGCGTACGACCACCTGTGGATGCACTTCACCCGCATGTCCTCGTACGAGAACGCCCCCGTGCCGACCATCGTGCGCGGCGAGGGCACCTACATCTACGACGACAAGGGCAAGCGCTACCTGGACGGCCTCGCGGGCCTGTTCGTGGTCCAGGCCGGCCACGGCCGTACCGAGCTGGCCGAGACCGCCTTCAAGCAGGCGCAGGAACTGGCCTTCTTCCCGGTCTGGTCGTACGCCCACCCCAAGGCCGTCGAGCTGGCCGAGCGTCTCGCCCACCACGCCCCGGGCGACCTGAACAAGGTCTTCTTCACCACCGGTGGCGGCGAGGCCGTCGAGACCGCCTGGAAGCTCGCCAAGCAGTACTTCAAGCTGGTCGGCAAGCCCACCAAGCACAAGGTCATCTCCCGCGCGGTCGCCTACCACGGCACCCCGCAGGGCGCCCTGTCCATCACCGGCCTGCCGAGCCTGAAGGCCCCCTTCGAGCCGCTGGTGCCGGGCGCGCACAAGGTCCCGAACACCAACATCTACCGCGCCCCGATCTTCGGCGACGACCCCGAGGCCTTCGGCCGCTGGGCCGCCGACCAGATCGAGCAGCAGATCCTCTTCGAGGGCCCGGAGACGGTCGCCGCCGTCTTCCTGGAGCCGGTGCAGAACGCCGGCGGCTGCTTCCCGCCGCCGCCCGGGTACTTCCAGCGGGTGCGCGAGATCTGCGACCAGTACGACGTGCTGCTCGTCTCGGACGAGGTCATCTGCGCCTTCGGCCGCCTGGGCACGATGTTCGCCTGCGACAAGTTCGACTACGTGCCGGACATGATCACCTGCGCCAAGGGCATGACCTCGGGCTACTCCCCGATCGGCGCCTGCATCATCTCCGACCGCCTGGCCGAGCCGTTCTACAAGGGCGACAACACCTTCCTGCACGGCTACACCTTCGGCGGCCACCCGGTCTCCGCCGCGGTGGGCCTGGCCAACCTCGACCTGTTCGAGCGCGAGGGCCTCAACCAGCACGTGCTGGACAACGAGGGCGCCTTCCGCTCCACCCTGGAGAAGCTGCACGACCTGCCGATCGTCGGCGACGTCCGCGGCAACGGCTTCTTCTACGGCATCGAGCTGGTGAAGGACAAGCACACCAAGGAGTCCTTCAACGACGAGGAGACCGAGCGCGTCCTGTACGGCTTCCTCTCCAAGGCGCTGTACGACAACGGCCTGTACTGCCGTGCCGACGACCGCGGCGACCCGGTCGTCCAGCTCGCCCCGCCGCTGATCTCCAACCAGGAGACCTTCGACGAGATCGAGCAGATCCTGCGTGCGACGCTGACGGAGGCGTGGACCAAGCTGTGACCTGTGCGTCACGGTGAGCGCCCACTGAGGCGCGTACCTCCGATCAGATGATCATCACCGGCCCCGGAGCCGTCCGTTCGAGTGGGAAACGGCGGCCCGGGGCCGTGTGCTGTCCGGCCACCCCGCGTCGGCTGCCTAGCGTGCCAGTGACCGATCGGCTCCGCCTTCGTTCCCCCGTACGGGGGATTCGTACGAGGGATCCCACGGACCCGCACGGCAACCCGCGCGGCATTTCTGATCCGAACCGAGGTGTACGCCATGGTGGCCCCGCCGGACAACGACGTGCTCTGGGCACGCGCCCTGCACTACACCCACAAGGACGGCTCCCCCGCCCTCGCCGGCGTCTCGCTGGGCGTGCGCCAGGGCGAGATCCTCGCCGTCGCCGGACCGCGCGGCAGCGGCAAGACGACCCTGCTGCGCTGCCTGTCCGGGATGGTACGCGTCCGCGACGGCGAGGTGTGGTTCAACAGCGCCCCCGTGCACACCCTCGGCCCGCTGGCGCGCGAACGGCTGCGCCGCGACCGGTTCGGCTGGATCGACCCGGCCCCGGTGCTCGTCCCGGAGCTGAACGTCTGGGAGAACACCGCCCTGCCGCTGATGCTGCGCGGCACCGGCCGGCGCCGCGCCAAGGTGGCCGCCCGGGAGTGGCTGGAGCGCCTGGACGTCGGCGAGCTGGCCCACCGGCGCCCCCACCAGCTGCGCCAGGCCGAACGCCAGCGCGTCTGCATCGCCCGCGCGCTCGCCCCCGCGCCCACGGTGATCTTCGCCGACGAGCCGGCCGCCCCGCTGCACCGCGCCGACCGCGCCCATGTGCTGCGCACCCTCACCACGGCCGCCCGCTCGCACGGCATCACGGTCGTCCTGGCCACCCACGACGCGGAGACCGCGGCGCTCGCCGACCGCACGGTGGCACTGCAGGACGGGCGGTGCGTGAAGAGCGTGCGGCTGCCCGCGGCCGGTGACACGACGGAAGGCCGGGCGGCGTGCTCGCTCTCCGTCTGACCCGGGTCGCCCACCCCGCCGTCCAGCTGCGCCGCCTGACGGTCACGGCGGCCTCGGCGGGCACCGGCTTCCTGCTGCTGAGCAGTCTCGGCCACGCGCTGGGCCACGCCGACGACCCGTCCGCCGCGCTGCTGCGGCTGTCCTGGTGTCTGCTGCCGCTGGCCGCCACCCTCCACCTCGCGGTCGCCGTGGCCCGCACCGACCCCGGCACCCGGCCCCGCGGCGGCCTGTCCGCGCTCGGCCTCGGACCCGCCCGGATGATGGCCGTATCGGCGGCGACCACCGCCCTGACCTGCGCGTTCGGCTGCCTGCTCGCCCTGCTGGCCTTTCTCCACCTGCGCGGCGACCTCACCGGCGTCGCCCCGTTCGCCGGCGCCGGGCCGGAGTTCCTGGCCCGGCACAAACGGCTGCCGGTGGCGGGCACGCTGACGCTGCTGGCCGTCGTACCGGTGCTCGCGTCGGCGGCGGTCGCCCTGGCGCTGCGCCCCCGCGAGCAGCGCGCCCCGGCAGGCGAGCGCACCCGGCCCGCACGCCGGTCCGCGCCGGCGCCCGCGCCCGTTCCCGCCTCCGCCTCCGTGCCGGTGGGCGGCAGTGGCGGTGGCGGCGGTGACGAACAGGTCACCGACGGCGCCCCCGCCCCACGCACCATCACCACCGGACCGGACGGCACAGACACCGGCACCGGCACCGACGCCGACGCCGCCGGCGATGCCGATCCCGGTACCGAGCCGGACGCCGCCGACCCCCATCGCCCGCTCCCGCCCCGCCGGCCCCCCGCCGGGCTGCCCTGGGGCATCGCGGTCCTCGCCGCCGGTTTCACCGTCGAGGCGTACGCCGGCCGTACCCCCGGCGCCGCCACCGCACCCGGCGTCACCCTGCCCGGCGGCCTCGCCCCCGACTCCGCGCCGGTGCTGGTGGGCTGGCTGCTGACCGCGCTGGGCCTCGCCCTCGCCGGGCCCGGCCTCACCCACCTGTGCGGCCGCCTGCTCCAGGCGGTGCGGCCGGGCGCGGTACGCCTGCTCGCGGGCCGGGTGCTGATGGAGGAGGCGGGCCGCGTCGGCCGCCCGCTGGGCGTCACCTGCGCGGTGGCGTCCGGGGCGTACGCGGTGGCCGTGCCGTACCAGGGCCCGATGCCCTCGCCCGGCCCCCTGACCGTGCTGGGCGCGCTCCTGGTGGCCGGCTGCGCCGTGGCCGCCCTGTTCAGCGCGGCCGTGGAGGCGCGGCAGGACCGGTCGGGCACCATCGCCGCGCTGCGCCGGCTCGGCGCCCCCGCGACCGTCCTGCGCACCGCCGCGGCCCTGCGCGCCGGCGCGCTGCTGGCCCTGTTCGTCCCACTGACCCTGGCCATCGCCCACCTGGCCGCGCTGCCGCTGGCGCGCTAGGACCTGTCCGGAACGGCCGGGACCACCGGAACGGTCGGGACAACCGGAACGGCCGGGACCACCAAAGCGGCCGAGGCAAAGAGATCCGGTGCCCGCCGATGAGTTCCGCGCGGCGCCCGGGTCCACCCCCGCGAACGGCACGAACGGCAGCACGACAAGGGGAGAGGCCCATATGTCCACCACGTCCACCACGTACCAGCAGATGATCTTCGTGAACCTGGCGACCGACGACGTGGCCGCGGCCAAGGAGTTCTACGCCGCGCTCGGCTACCCGATCAACCCGCAGTTCTCCGGCGACGACAGCGCCTGCGTCGTGATCAGCGACACGATCTTCGCGATGCTGCTCAGCAAGAAGCACTACGCCGAGTTCACCCGGAAGGAGATCGCGGACTCCACCCGGACCAGCGAGGTCCTGATCTGCCTGAGCGCGGAGAGCCGCGAGAAGGTCGACGAGCTGATCGAGAAGGCGGTCGCGGCCGGCGGCGCGGTGAGCGGCGAACCCCAGGACCACGGGCACATGTACGGCCGGGCCTTCGACGACCTCGACGGCCACTCCTGGGAGGTCATGTGGATGGACCCGGCGGCCATGCAGGGCTGAGCCCGCGCCGAAACCTCCGGCCTCCCCATGAGAGGGCAAAGCCGACCCCCTTGCGGTGCCGATGCGTTGACACTTCTCACGGAGCACTTGTAGACCTGTGAGCCGCACGGGGCGCCGGGGCCGCGCCATGGCCGCTCCGGCGCCCCGGTCGACCCCCCGCACTCGCACCTCGTGAAGGGCACCGTGGCCGCCTTGTCGATCTCATGGATCTCCCGCCGTAGGTCATCCCGCCGTAGGACAACATCCCTCCGCAGGACATCCCGTCGTACCGCGCGCCCCGGGCGCGTCCTGGGTGTCGCCGCCGTCACCGCCGCGCTCGGCCTCGGCGCGGCGGGCGGCGCGCTCGCCTGTGACATCAGTGAGTTCTCCGCCGTGGCGGCCTGCGGCAGCGGCGGCAAGGGCGCCATCGTCGTCACCGACAAGGACGCCTCCGGGACGGCGGCGGTGGTCTCCGTGTTCCTGGAGAACCACGGCGCCGACGAGAAGAAGGTCGGCGAGCGGACGGTCAGGGGCTCGGCCGCCGGCACCACGGTCACCTTCTCCGAGGACTGGCGGCCGGACACCACGTACCGCGTCCATGTGAAGGCCGGCGGCACCGCCGTCGACAAGGACATCACACCCGGGCTGACCACCCCGTCCACACCCTGCGCGCCGGCCACCCGGAGACCCTCCCCCACGCCGTCCCGGCCCGGCATCCCGACACCGACGGCCACCCTGACAGCGCAGCCCACCCCGCCGCCCGCCACACCGTCCCCGGCGGTGAGCAGTACCGCCCCGGCGGGCGCCGCGGGCAGCGCGCCCTCCCCCGCGGTCGGTGACTCGCACCTGGCCGAGACCGGGTCGGACTCGCACACCCCCCTGATCGCCGGCATCGCGGTCGCCCTGGTCGTCGTCGGCGGCGGCGCGGTCGCCTACGGCCTGCGCCGCCGGGGTACGGGCGGCGGCCGCTGACCCCCGGCGCGCACCGGCAAGCGGCAGCGGCCCGGCCCGTTACGGCAGCGGACCGCACCGGCCGGCCCGCTGCCGGTCACCCGCCGGATCAGCCCAGCATCACGCCGGATCGGCCCAGCCCCACGATGGATCAGTCCAGCACCACGATCTCGGCCGGGTCGAACTCCACCCCGGTCTCGTCCCCGACCTCGGGCGCGGACCGCAGCGGGCAGGCGGCCTCCAGTCGCGGCGCGTCCCGCGGCTGGAGGTGGACGGCGACATGGGTGCCCTTGAAGGTGCGGGCGGTCACCGTGCAGCGCAGGCCCTCGGCGGCGGGCACCAGACGGACACCGGCGGGACGTACGAGGAGGCTGTGCGCGCCCTGGGGTGCCCCTTCGGGCACGGGCACCTTGCCCCACGGCGTGAGCGCCATCTCGCCGTCGACGCTCGCCTCGACGACGTTCTCGAAGCCGAGGAACCGGGCGACGAAGGCGTCCGCCGGGCGCTGCCACACCTCAAGAGGCGTGCCGGACTGGGCGATCCGGCCGTCCCGCATCACCACGACCCGGTCGGCGAGCGCGAACGCCTCGCCCTGGTCGTGGGTGACGGCGAGCACGGTGGTGCCCAACCGGCCGAACAGTTCGCGCAGTTCGACGACGAGGCGTTCGCGCAGCGAGCGGTCGAGCTGGCCGAGCGGCTCGTCGAGCATGAGCAGGCGCGGGCGCGGGGCGAGCGCCCGGGCGAGGGCGACGCGCTGCTGCTCGCCGCCGGACAGGGCCGCCACGGCCCGCCGCCCGGCGCCCGGCAGCCCGACCAGCTCCAGCAACTCCCGTACCCGGGCATCCCGTTCACTGCGCACCGTACCGCGCATCCGCAGCCCGAAGCCGACGTTCCCGGCCACGTCCCGCTGCGGGAAGAGCTGGTGGTCCTGGAACATCAGGCCGACCTCGCGGCGGTGCACCGGCACACCCGCCTGTTCGCGCCCGTCGAGCAGCACCTGCCCGGCGTCCAGCGGCTGGAGTCCGGCGACCGCGCGCAGCAGCGTCGACTTGCCGCTGCCGCTGGGGCCGAGCACGCACACCGTCTCGTGCTCGGCGACCGCCAGGTCCACGGCGTCGAGCACCGGCCGCCCGCCGAAGCGCACGGTCGCGGCCCGAAGGCTCAGCAGCATCTAGAACTCCCCGCTCCGGTCGGTGCGCAGCCGTTCCAGGACCAGCAGCGCCACCGCGCACACCACCATGAGAATCGTCGACAAAGCCATCGCCTGGCCGTAGTTGAGGTCGCCGGGACGGCTCAGCAGCCGGGCCACCGCGACCGGCAGGGTCGGGTTGTCGGGCCGGGCGATGAACACGGTCGCGCCGAACTCCCCCAGGGACACCGCGAAGGCGAACCCGGCGGCGATCAGCAGCGCCCGCCGCACCAGCGGCAGGTCCACCTCCCGCCACACCCGCCACGGCGACGCCCCGAGCACGGCGGCCGCCTCCCGCAGCCGTACGTCCACGGCGCGCAGCACCGGCAGCATGGTCCGTACGACGAAGGGCACGCCGACCAGGGCCTGCGCGAGCGGGACCAGGACCCAGGACTGCCGCAGATCCAGCGGCGGCTTGTCCAGGGCGATCAGGAAACCGAACCCGACGGTCACCGCCGACACGCCGAGCGGCAGCATCAGCAGCGCGTCGAAGCCGCGGACCAGCCGGCCGGCGTCGCGGCGGGTGAGCGCGGCGGCGGCCAGCGCGCCGATCACCACCGCGATGGCGGTCGCTGCGGCGGCGTAGGCCAGGGAGGTGCCGACGGCGTCGATCGGCGCGACCAGGAAGGTGCCGCCGTCGGCGTCCGTCAGCGCCCGGTAGTAGCCGAGGCCGGGCGCGGTGAGCGAGCGCTGCACCAGCACGGCCAGCGGCAGCAGCAGGAGCACGGCGATGGAGGCGAGGACACCGGCCAGCAGCGCCCACTGCCGGGCGCCGCGCGGCCGCCGGGCGGTGCGGGCGGCGTCCACCAGCCGCAGCGCGCTCTCCCGGCGCCGTACGGTCCAGGCGTGCACGGCGAGGATCGCGCCGACCGCGAGGAACTGCACCAGCGTCAGGACCGCCGCGGTGGACAGGTCGAAGATCTCCGAGGTCTGCCGGTAGATCTCCACCTCCAGGGTGGAGAACGTGGGACCGCCGAGGATCTGCACCACGCCGAAGGAGGTGAAGGTGAACAGGAAGACCATGAGCGCGGCGGCGGCGAGCGCGGGCGCGAGAGCCGGCAGGGTGACCTTGCGCCAGGCGGTCAGCGGTGAGGCGCCGAGCATCCGGGCGGCCTCCTCCTGGCGCGGGTCGAGCTGGGCCCACAGGCCGCCCACGGTCCGGACGACCACGGCGTAGTTGAAGAAGACATGGGCGAGCAGGATCGCCCACACCGTGGTGTCCAGGCGCACCCCCCACAGCTCGTCGAGCAGGCCGCCGCGGCCGACCAGGGCGAGGAAGGCGGTGCCGACGACCACGGTGGGCAGCACGAACGGCACGGTGACGACGGCCCGCAGAAGATGGCGGCCGGGGAAGTCGTAGCGGGCGAGGACGTAGGCGCCGGGCAGCGCGATCAGCAGGGTGAGCGCGGTGGAGGCGAGCGCCTGCCAGGTGGTGAACCACAGCACGTGCCGGATGCCGGACTGGCCGAGCACGTCCGCGATCCGCCCGGGGTGCCAGGCCCCGCCGGTCCGCAGCCCGCGCCGGACGATCGCGGCCACCGGGTAGGCGAAGAACAGCGCGAAGAACGCGACGGGCGCGGCCATCAGGCCGAGCCGCGCCGCGTTCCCCGAACGACGGGCGCGGGCGCGGTCGCGGGCGGAGGCGGGGGCTACTTCAGTACGAGGGAGGTCCACGTCTTGACCCACTGGTCGCGGTCGGCGGCGATCTTCTCCGGTGCCATGGTCTCGGGGTCCTTGGCCTGCGGTCCGTACTTCGTGAACTCCGGCGGCACCTGGGCGCCCCGGCGCACCGGGTAGACGTACATGTTCAGCGGCATGTCCTGCTGGAACTCCTGGCTGAGCAGGAAGTCGAGGAAGGCCTTGCCGCCCTTGGTGTTCCTCGCGTTGCTGAGCAGGCCGGCGTACTCGGTCTGGCGGAAGCAGGTGCCGTCGGCGACGCCGGTGGGGGCGGTCTTCGGCCGCGGCTCGGCGTAGACGACCTCGGCGGGCGGCGAGGAGGCGTAGGAGACGACGAGGGGCCGGTCGCCCTTGGCCTTCCTGCCGCCCGCGGACCCGGAGAACTCCTGGTTGTACGCCTGCTCCCAGCCGTCGACGACCTTGACACCGTTGGCCTTGAGCTTCTTCCAGTACTCCGGCCAGCCCCCGTCGCCGTACTTCGCGGCGGTGCCGAGCAGGAAGCCGAGACCGGGCGAGGCGGTGGCGGGGTTCTCGGTGACGAGGAGGTTCTTGTACTGGGGCTTCGCGAGGTCGTCGAAGGTGGCGGGCGGGGCCAGCTTGTGGTCGGCGAAGTACTTCTTGTCGTAGTTGACGCAGATGTCGCCGGAGTCGACGGGCGTGACCCGGTGCTTGGCCTGGTCCACCCGGTACCGCGGCAGCACGAGCCCGGCGTCCTTGGGCTGGTAGGGCTGGAAGAGGCCGTTGTCCAGGGCGCGGGAGAGCAGGGTGTTGTCGACGCCGAAGAAGACGTCGCCCTGCGGGTCGTCCTTGGTGAGGACGGCCTTGTTGACGGCCTGGCCGGCGTCGCCGTCCTTGAGGACGCGGACCTTGTAGCCGGACTTCTTCTCGAAGTCGGCGATGACGCTCTTGGAGGCGGCCCACGAGTCGTGGCTGACCAGGGTCACGGTCTTGGTGTCCGCAGCGGACGAGCCGCCGTTGGACGACCCGCACGCGGAGAGCGTGACCAGGCCGAGTCCGACCGCCGCGGCGACGAACGTCTTGGTGTGCACTGGATGTCCTCCTGGGGGTTGGCCAGGAAGAGACGCGGCCCCGCCCGGGTCCGCGCGGGACGCCGGGCAGGGCGCAACAGCTTGAGTGGTGACCGAACTTCCTACCCAGAATGACCTGGGCGAGGTTCAGAGGGTCTGCGGCCGGTGCCGCACTCTCAGCGCTGTGGCGCTCCCCTGTCGGAATATGAAGATGTGTGTACGGCCCTCAGACTACCGTCCGGCAGACTACCGTCGGCCGGCACCCGGGCTGGCACCCGGCTGCCGCCCGCCTATCGCTCGGTGGCCGCCAGCTGGCCGCAGGCCCCGTCGATCTCCTGCCCACGGGTGTCCCGGACCGTCACCGGCACACCGTGCGCCGCGATCGCCTCGACGAACGCCTTCTCGTCCTCGGGCCGCGACGCCGTCCACTTGGAGCCGGGGGTCGGGTTGAGCGGGATGAGGTTGACGTGCACGGGCCGGCCCTTGAGCAGCCGGCCCAGCCGGTCGCCGCGCCACGCCTGGTCGTTGATGTCCCGGATCAGCGCGTACTCGATGGACAGCCGTCGCCCGGAGCGCGCGGTGTACTCGAACCCGGCGTCCAGCACCTCCCGCACCTTCCAGCGCGTGTTGACGGGCACGAGGGTGTCGCGCAGTTCGTCGTCGGGGGCGTGCAGGGAGATGGCGAGACGGCACTTGAGGCCCTCGTCGGCGAACCGGTGGATCGCCGGGACCAGGCCCACCGTGGACACGGTGATCCCGCGCTGGGACAGGCCGAGCCCGTCCGGCTCCGGGTCGGTCAGGGCACGGATGGAGCGGAGCACCCGGTTGTAGTTGGCGAGCGGCTCGCCCATGCCCATGAACACGATGTTGGACAGCCGCGCCGGACCGCCCGGCACCTCGCCGTCGCGCAGCGCCCGCATGCCGTCCACGATCTGGTGCACGATCTCGGCGGTCGACAGGTTGCGGTCGAGGCCGGCCTGGCCGGTCGCGCAGAACGGGCAGTTCATCCCGCAGCCCGCCTGCGAGCTGATGCACATGGTCACCCGGTCCGGGTAGCGCATGAGCACCGACTCGACGAGCGTGCCGTCGAACAGCCGCCACAGCGTCTTGCGGGTGGTGCCCTCGTCGGTGGACAGGTGCCGCACGACCGTCATCAGGTCGGGCAGCAGCGCCTCCCGCAGCTTGGCGCGCGACCCGGCGGGGATGTCGGTCCACTGCTCCGGGTCGTGCGCGTACCGCGCGAAGTAGTGCTGCGAGAGCTGCTTGGCGCGAAACGGCTTCTCGCCGATCGCGGCCACGGCCTCCTTGCGCTCGGCGGGCGAGAGATCGGCAAGGTGCCGCGGCGGCTTCTTGGCTCCGCGGGGGGCGACGAAAGTGAGTTCTCCGGGCTTGGGCATGGTGGTACCAGTGTCGCAGATCGACTCGGGTGGCCCGGCGGGCCGCCGGTCACGAGGGCGGCAGGCGGCAGGGGTAGGGCGCCGGGGCCGGCTCAGGCCGAGCCGACGAACAGCACCAGCAGGAGCCAGACCACCGGGGCGGTCGGCAGCAGGGAGTCCAGGCGGTCCATGATGCCGCCGTGGCCGGGCAGCAGCGTGCCCATGTCCTTGATGCCCAGATCCCGCTTGATCATGGACTCGCCCAGGTCGCCGAGGGTGGCGCTGGCCGCGACCGCGAGGCCGAGGAGCAGGCCCTGCCACCAGGCGCCGTCGTCGATCAGGAACTGCATGCACAGCGCGCCGGCCACCATGGCGAAGGTGACCGCGCCGACCAGGCCCTCGCGGGTCTTGCCGGGGCTGATGCGCGGGGCGAGCTTGTGCTTGCCGAAGCGCCAGCCGACGGCGTACGCGCCGGTGTCGCTGACCACGGTGAGGATCAGGAAGGTCAGGACCCGGAACGGGCCGTCGCCCGCGGTGAGCATCATCGCCACGAAGGTGGCCAGGAACGGCACGTAGAACGCGGCGAACACGCCCGCCGTGACGTCCTTGAGATAGCCCTCGGGCGGCTGTGTCATCCGCCAGACCAGCACCGCCAGCGCGGTCAGCGCCATCGCCACCCAGGCGCCCTCGGCGTCCCGGACGTACCCGGCGACCACCATCGCGGCGCCGCCGACCGCCAGCGGCACCAGCGGCGCCTTGATGTCCTTGCGTTCCTGGAGCCGCGAGGTCAGCTCCCACAGGCCGACCACGACGGCGACCGCGATGACGCCCACGAACACGGCCTTGACCACGAACAGCGACGCGATGATCACCACGCCGAGCCCGAGACCGACTCCTATGGCAGCGCCCAGGTCCCGGCCCGCGCTCTTCTTCTGCGGGGCTGGCGCCGGCTGCGGGGCGTCGGGCATGGGCTCCGGATTCTGCGGCGCCGGCCCGTGGGCGGGCGGCGTCCGCGGCGTGTCGTAGGACCGCGGCTGCGGCGCTCCGTACGGCTGCGGCTGTGGCTGCGGCTGGCTCGGCGCGTACGACTGCGGGTGCGGCTGTGGCTGTGGGAGGGGCTGCGGCTGCGGCGCCCCATAGGAGTGCGGCGGCGACTGCGAGGCGTCATAGGACCGCGGCTGCGGCTGCGGCGCCCCGTAGGGCTGCGGCTGTGCCGCCGGGTAGGACTGCGGCAGCTCGGCCTCGTCCGGGAACAAGGGGCCGCTCATCGTACGAGCGGCCCCCCGGTCGTCCTCCTGGTCTCCGCCGTGTGCGGGCACCTCGGGCACGATGGGCAGGGGGCGGATCTGCCGGCCGCCCGGCGCATCGTGGGCGGGACCCGCGGGGACGGCCCCCTGGGCCTGGTCCGCTGGTCCCCAGTACCCGGCCGGCTGCGGCGCTCCCCAGGAAGAGTCGTTCATCAGACTTCGAGCAGCTCCGACTCCTTGTGCTTCAGGAGCTCGTCCACCTGCGCGACGTACTTCGCGGTGGTGTCGTCGAGCTCCTTCTCCGCACGGCGGCCCTCGTCCTCGCCGACCTCGCCGTCCTTGATCAGCTTGTCGATGGTGTCCTTGGCCTTGCGGCGCACCGAGCGGATGGACACCTTGGCGTCCTCGGCCTTGCCCTTGGCGACCTTGATGTAGTCGCGGCGGCGCTCCTCGGTCAGCTCGGGGAACACCACCCGGATGATGTTGCCGTCGTTGCTCGGGTTGACGCCCAGGTCCGAGTCGCGGATCGCCTGCTCGATGTTGCGCAGCGCGGTCTTGTCGAACGGGGTCACGACGGCCATGCGCGGCTCCGGTACGGAGAACGAGGCCAGTTGGTTGATCGGCGTCAGCGCGCCGTAGTAGTCGGCGACGATCTTGTTGAACATCGCCGGGTGCGCACGGCCGGTACGGATCGCGGCGAAGTCCTCCTTGGCGACCACGACGGCCTTCTCCATCTTCTCCTCGGCTTCGAGGAGGGTCTCTTCGATCACCACTTGCTCCTGCGTGTCTTGAGTAGGCCCGGCTGCGGTTCCTGGTCGGGGCCGTCGCCGGCTGCGTCGCGTCTTCTTCCTGCACGGTTCCCGACCGGCAGGACATTGTCCATCCCCCGGCCCGGGTCCGTCCCGTCCGTCCCCCGGACAGGTGGCTTCCCCGCGGACCCGTGAACCCGCGCACCGGGGGCGCCGGTCGCGGTCCGGGGGCGCCGGCCGGCCGGTCAGGCCCGGCCGGTCTGGTCACCCACCAGCGTGCCGATCTTCTCACCCTTGACGGCGCGGGCGATATTGCCCTCCTTCAGGAGCTCGAAGACGACGATCGGCAGGCGGTTGTCGCGGCACAGCGTGATCGCCGTGGCGTCGGCGACCTTCAGGTCCCGGGTGATGACCTCGCCGTAGCCGAGGGAGTCGAACTTGACCGCGTCCGGGTTGGTCTTGGGGTCGGAGTCGTAGACCCCGTCCACCCCGTTCTTGCCCATCAGCAGCGCCTCGGCGTCGATCTCCAGGGCGCGCTGGGCGGCGGTGGTGTCGGTGGAGAAGTACGGCATGCCCATACCGGCGCCGAAGATGACCACGCGGCCCTTCTCCAGGTGGCGCACGGCGCGCAGCGGGATGTACGGCTCGGCGACCTGGCCCATGGTGATGGCGGTCTGGACCCGGCTGTCGATGCCTTCCTTCTGGATGAAGTCCTGAAGGGCGAGGCAGTTCATCACGGTGCCGAGCATGCCCATGTAGTCCGAGCGGGCGCGGTCCATGCCGCGCTGCTGGAGTTCGGCGCCGCGGAAGAAGTTGCCGCCGCCGATCACGATCGCGATCTGCGCGCCGTCCCGGACGACGGCCGCGATCTCACGGGCGATGGCGTGCACCACGTCCGGGTCGACGCCCAGGCCACCGCCGCCGGAGAATGCCTCTCCGGACAGCTTCAGCAGAAACCGGCCGGTCACTTTGCCGTCGTCGCTCTTCTGGGCCTTGGTGGTCATGAGATCCCGCCTCTGTTACGTGGTGCACATGCGAAGAAGGCCATTGCCGGTGGGGTGGTTCGCATCCCATGCAGCGGCAATGGCCTCCTCGTCAGATCTGCTGTCGTCCCTCACCCGCGGCCGCGTGCCGGCCTGCGCGCGAGGGGGACGACTGCTGTCGACCCTATCCGGGTCGGGTGTCCGTCGCGGTACGGACGGACGACTCAGATGCCGACCTTGATGCGCGAGAAGCGCTTCAGGGTGACACCGGCCTCGTCCAGGACCTTCTGGACCGACTTCTTGTTGTCCAGCGCGTAGGGCTGGCCGAGCAGCGTGGCGTCCTTGAAGAAGCCGTTGACGCGACCGTCGACGATCTTGGCGATCGCGGCCTCGGGCTTGCCCTCGGCGCGGGTGGTCTCCTCGGCGATACGGCGCTCGGACTCGATGACCTCGGCCGGCACGTCCTCCTTGGAGAGGTACTTCGGCGCGAAGGCGGCGATGTGCTGGGCGATGCCCTTGGCGACCTCGGCGTTCGGCTTGTCCAGCTCGACGAGGACACCGATCTGCGGGGGCAGGTCGGGCATCGTGCGGTGCATGTACGCGGTGACGTAACCGTCGGTGAACTGCGCGAAGCGGTCCAGGACGATCTTCTCGCCGAGGTTGGCGTTGGCCTCGTCCACGAACGCCTGGACGGTCTTGCCGGCCTCGATCTCGGAGGCGAGCAGGGCCTCCAGGTCGGCCGGGGCGGTCTTGGCGACGTGCTCGGCGATGGCCTTGGCCACGGCCTGGAACTTCTCGCCCTTGGCGACGAAGTCCGTCTCGCACTTCAGCTCGACGAGGACACCGGAGGAGTTGTCGTCGGCGAGGATCGAGACCACGGCGCCGTTCTCGGCGGAGCGGCCCTCGCGCTTGGCGACGCCCTTCTGGCCCTTGATGCGCAGCGCCTCGACGGCCTTCTCGACGTTGCCCTCGGCCTCGTCCAGCGCCTTCTTGCAGTCCATCATGCCGGCGCCCGTGAGCTCACGAAGCTTCTTGACGTCGGCGGCGGTGTAGTTCGCCATGAGTCTGTGAATCTTTCTCGAAGTCTGGAAGATCGAAGATCAGGGGGTCCGCGGAGCCCCGTCACCCCTTGAGCCTGCCGCTCTCGGGGCCGGTCCCGCCGACGCGCCGCTGACCTACGGGTGAACGGCGGGAGCGGACTTCATGCGCCCGCTCCCGCCGTCGACACTGACTGACGGGTCAGGCGGACTGCTCGCCCTCGGCGGCGGCCGGAGCCTCGGCCTCGGTGGCCTCGGCGGCCGGAGCCTCGGTGGCCTCGGCGGCCGGAGCCTCAGCAGCCTCGGCGGGGGCCTCGGCCGGCTTCTCGGCCTCAGCCTCAGCCTCGGCGGCCGGCGCCTCGTCGGCCTTCTTCTCACCCTCGAGCAGGTCGCGCTCCCACTCGGCGAGCGGCTCGCCCGCGGCCTTCTCGCCCTTGTCACCGGTGGCGACGCGCGAGCGGGAGATGAGGCCCTCGGCGACGGCGTCGGCGATCACGCGGGTGAGCAGGGTGACGGAGCGGATCGCGTCGTCGTTGCCCGGGATCTTGTAGTCGACCTCGTCGGGGTCGCAGTTGGTGTCGAGGATCGCGACGACCGGAATGTTGAGCTTCCGGGCCTCACCGACGGCGATGTGCTCCTTCTTGGTGTCCACGATCCAGACGGCGCTGGGCACCTTCTGCATCTCGCGGATACCGCCGAGGGTCTTCTCCAGCTTGGCCTTCTCGCGGGAGAGGACCAGCAGCTCCTTCTTGGTGAGGCCGGAGGCGGCCACGTCCTCGAAGTCGATCTGCTCAAGCTCCTTGAGGCGCTGCAGACGCTTGTAGACGGTCGAGAAGTTGGTGAGCATGCCGCCCAGCCAGCGCTGGTTGACGTAGGGCATGCCGACGCGGGTGGCCTGCTCGGCGATGGCCTCCTGCGCCTGCTTCTTCGTGCCGACGAACATGACCGTGCCGCCGTGGGCGACGGTCTCCTTGACGAACTCGTAGGCGCGGTCGATGTACGACAGCGACTGGAGCAGGTCGATGATGTAGATGCCGTTGCGCTCGGTGAAGATGAAGCGCTTCATCTTCGGGTTCCAGCGACGGGTCTGGTGACCGAAGTGGACGCCGCTCTCCAGCAGCTCCCGCATCGTGACGACGGCCATGGCCGTATCTCCTTGAATTTCTCGGTTGTGCCGCGGGTGCCGGACGGCTCCCGCGCCTGACGCCCGCGGCGCGCCGTGCCACGAAGGACCGAGGGGCGCTGACACGACCGTTGCCGGCTGTGTGTCGGGGCGTGCGAAGTCGACCCGGTGACCCGGATCGCCACCAGAAGTGTACGGGACCCGGAAGGCGCCGGGTGACGCCCCTGTCCACAACCGGCGGGTTGTCCACAGGGCCCGGCCCCTCCGGGCGGGGCTGCGGGAGCGTGGGGGCATGTCCTGGATGCGTGCGTGTGCGATGCGAGGTGTGGACGGACGGCCCGGGCGGCCGCTCGGACCGCACCTGCGACTCCGGCTGCCGCTGCGGCTGGGGTTGCGGCTGCCGCTGCGGCTCCGGCTGGGGTTGCGGCTCCGGCTGCCGCTGGGGTTGCTGTTGGGGCCGGCGGCGGTGCTGCTGGCCTCGGCGGCGTGGGCGGGCGGCTGGGCTCCACCGGCGGCAGCGGCCGACCCGGGGCCCGCGCGGGACGGTCCGGACATCCCGAACACCACGGACGCCACGGACACCCCGGACTCCACGGGTTCTACGGGCTCTCCGGTGGCGGCCGTGCCGGCGGTGGGGCGGGTGTGGCCGGTGGGGAGCCGTCCGCCGGTCCTGCGCGGGTGGCAGCCGCCGGTGACGGTGTACGGCCCCGGGCACCGGGGTGTGGACCTGGGGGCACCGCCGGGCGCCCCCGTCCGGGCGGTGGCGGCGGGCCGGGTGTCCTTCGCGGGGGTGGTGGCGGGGCGGGGCGTGGTCTCGGTGGAGCTGTCGGGTACGGGTCACCCGTCCCTGCGGACGACGTACGAGCCGGTCCGGGCGTCGGTACGCGAGGGCGCCGAGGTGAAGGCCGGTGACATCGTCGGCACCTTGGAGCCCACGGGCTCGCACTGCGGCACCGGCTGCCTGCACTGGGGCCTGCGCAGAAACGAGACCTACCTGAACCCCTTGCTCCTGCTTCCCCCGTACCTCCTGAACCAGGCCCCACCGAGACTGCTACCGGTCCTGGGGGTGCCGTCGCCGCCCTAGGGTCCGGCACCGGACGGGACGCGCCCGGCACCGGCGAAGCGCATGCGGGCAGCACGGTGGGCACGGGCCGCGCGGGCCGCACTACGGACGGTGGCCGCGCGGTGGGCGGCCAACGCTCCTGGGGCTCAGCCGCACACACCCCGCAGGGCCATCCCCACCGCCGCCTCGGCGACGGCCGACGACTCCTCGGCCCCCAGTTCGATCCGGCGTACCGCCGCGTCGACCACGCCCTGCAGCAGCATCGCCGCCAGCCGGGGCTGCCCGTGGCCCAGTTCCTCCAGCGCGTCGACGATCATGGCGATCAGGCCGCCGTGTGCGGCCCGGATCTTCTCCCGCGCCCCCGCGTCCAGCTCGCTCGCCGAGATCGCCACGACGGCCCGGTGCCGGCGGTCCCCGACCAGTTCCAGCTGGGTGCGGACGTACGCCTCGACCTTGGCCCGGGGCCCGTCCGCGGCCGCCATCGCCGCCGAGACCTCCGCCGCCCACACCGGGAAGTCGGCCGCGCACAGCTCCTCGACCACGGCGGCCCGTGACCGGAAGTACTCGTAGACCGACGACCGCGCGAGCCCCGTCCGCTCGGCCAGAGCGGGGAAGGTCAGCGCCTCCGTCCCGCCCTCGGACAGCAGGGTGCGCGCCGCGTCCAGCAGGGCGGCTCGCTGCATCGACCGGTGCTCGGCCACGGAGGCCGCTCGAATCCTTGGCACGTCGACCACTGTACGGACGCGCCCGCCGCGACGGGAGTGAGCCCGGCCGGGCCACCGCCCACGGCACCGCCCGAACTCACCGGCCGAACCCCGCGAGCTTGGCCCGCAGCTGGAGCACCGACTTGGTGTGGATCTGGCTGACCCTGCTCTCGGTCACCCCGAGGACATTGCCGATCTCGGCGAGCGTGAGGCCCTCGTAGTAGTACAGCGTGACCACGGTCTTCTCCCGCTCGGGCAGCGTGTTGATCGCCCGGGCCAGGAACCGGCGCAGCTCCCGGTCCTCGGCCACCTCCACCGGGTTGTCGGCGGCGGTGTCCTCCAGGGTGTCCATGAGGCTCAGCCGGTCGCCGCCCTCGCCGCCCACATGCAGCAGCTCCTCCAGCGCCACCACGTTGGCCAGCGACAACTGGCTGAAAACCGCGTGCAGTTCGTCGACCGCGATGCCCATCTCGGCGGCCACCTCGCCCTCCGACGGCGTACGCCGCAGCCGGGCCTCCAGGGTGGCGTAGGCCCGCTCGACGTTGCGCGCCTTCTGCCGTACGGAACGCGGGATCCAGTCCAGCGCGCGCAGTTCGTCGATCATCGCGCCCCGGATCCGGGTGATCGCGTAGGTCTCGAACTTGATCTCCCGGTCGATGTCGAACTTCTCGATCGCGTCGATGAGCCCGAAGACCCCCGAGGACACGAAGTCGGCCTGGTCCACATTGGGCGGCAGCCCGACGCTCACCCGTCCCGCCACGTACTTGACCAGCGGCGAGTAGTGCAGGATCAGCTGCTCCCGCAGCCGGTCGTCCCCCGTCGCCTTGTACGACCGCCACAGCTCGTCGAGTGTCGAGGGAGCCGGCGGCCGCACGCTGCCACCGTCGCGGGCGGCTGGGGGGATCGCCGCCCGGTCGGACCCGGAGGTGTGCTGGGGCATTCGTCGCCTTGTGCCGTTCTGCCGTGGATGCGGCTTTCTGGGTGAGCTGTCGGTCTGGGTTCGGTATCGGGGTGTCCGCGTCGGAACCACGTGAGCGTAGCGTGACTGGGACGTCGCGGTGCGCGAACGGCGGGGCGCGGGGCGTGCGCAGATACGTTTCGCAGGGCGCCCCGCCGCGTCACACACATCACCCTCGGTGACGAATGCGTCGCTCAACTGCGGGAATCCACGCAGGTGTCGGCGTTCCCCCGGACGGCCGAACACGCTCGGTCAACACCCGTCCCGGTCCGCTCGGACGGAGATCATCGTCTGGCGTGTCAACTTCCATCCGTCGCCGTGTCGTTCGACGTAGCCGAGCGAGCGGAGTTCGTACAGTCTCGCGATCGCGTCGTCGGGTGCCGTCCGGGCGCCGCGGGCGATCTCCGCCGCGGACGGCGCGCCGCGCGCGGGCAGCGCGGCCAGGACCTGCCGGGCCGCCGGCTCCAGCAGATCGCGCGGGAGCACGGGTCCGCTGCGCCGCGGGGCCAGTTCGCCGATGGCGCCGACCAGTTCCACGACCTCCGCGGCATCGGTGACCAGCGCCGCCCCGCCGCGCAGCAGTTCGTGGACGCCCGCCGACCGGGCGCTGGTGGCCGGGCCGGGCACGCCCATGGTGTGGCGGCCCAGTCGCTGGGCGGCCCGCGCGGTGACCAGCGAGCCGCTGCGGTAGGCGGCCTCCACGACCACGGTGCCGCGGGTGAGCGCCGCGATGACCCGGTTGCGGACGATGAACCTGCCCGGCGTCGGATGGTCGCCGGGCGGCAGCTCACCGACCACCAGGCCCTGTGCCGCGATCCGGTCGATCAGGCGGGCGTGGCCGCTCGGATAGGGCCGGTCCAGGCCGCAGGCCAGCACGGCGACGGTGGCGCCGCCGCTGGCCAGCGCGCCGCGGTGGGCGGCGCCGTCGACCCCGTAGGCGCCGCCGGAGACCACCACCCAGCCGCGTTCGGCGAGGCCGGCGGCGAGCGTGGCGGCCATGTGGGCGCCGTACTCGGTGCAGGCCCGGGCGCCGACCAGGGCGACCGAGCGCAGGGCCCACAGCCGCAGCCCGGCCCGGCCGCGCACCCACAGTCCGGTGGGCCGGGCGTCCCCGAGGTCGTCGAGCTGGGCCGGCCACTCGGCGTCACCGGGGCACACGAACCGCATCCCGGCCTCCCGCGCGGCGTCGAGATCCCGCCCGGGATCGGCCCGGGCGGCCCGCGCGCACAGCCCCGCCCACCGCTTGTCCGACACCCCGGGCAGCGGTGGCCCGCCGTCCAGCAGCCGCCGGACCAGGGCCCGGGCCCCCAGTTCCCGCAACCACCGCCCACCGGCCCGGTCCCCGGGTTCGAGCACCCGGGTGAGGAAGACCCGCGCGGCCGACTCACGGTCCGGAGAATCCGCGAGACCGGAAGGGCTCTGGCGGCTCTGGGGGCCCGGAGGGCCCGGAAGCGGATCGCCGCCACCACCGGCGTCCCGGGCGCTCAGCCGGTCCGAGTCGGACAGCGCATCCGGGGCGCCCGGCCCGTCACACACGTCCCACCCGTCAGACACGTCCCACCCGCCCGCCGCGTCCGACTCGCCCAGCCCGCCCGATCCATTCAGCCCTCCCGGGCCGCCCGACCCACCCACCGCGCTCATACCGCCGCCCCCAGAGCCATCGGCACCCCGCGCGGCACCCCCGTGCGCAGTTGCAGCGCGAGGGCGACGTCGGAGGCGTCGGGGCGGTCGTGGCCGACGAGGTCCGCGACCGTCCAGGCGACGCGCAGGACGCGGTCGAGTCCCCGGGCCGTGAGGACACCGCGCTCCAGGCCGCGTTCGGCCTCGTCCATGGCGCCGGAGGCGGCGTACCAGCGGCTGCGCAGCTCACGGCCGGGCACCTCGCTGTTGGTCCGCCACGGTGTGTCCGCGAGCCGGGCCGCCGCGCGTTCCCGGGCGGCCCGGACCCGGTCGGCCACCGTCGCCGTGGACTCGCCGCGGGCATCGCGCCGCGTCAGCTCGGCCCGGGTCACCGGGTCCACCTCGACCCGCAGGTCGACGCGGTCGAGGAGCGGCCCGGAGAGCCGGGCCTGGTAGCGGCGGATCGCGGAGGGGGAGCACTCGCACAGGGTGTCGCGCTGCGAGAACCGGCCGCAGGGGCACGGGTTGGCCGCGAGCACCATCAGGAACCTCGCCGGGAACCGCACCACCCCCGCGCTGCGCGCGATCACCACATGGCCGGCCTCCAGGGGCTGGCGCAGGGCGTCCAGTGCGTGGCTGCTGAACTCGGGGGTCTCGTCGAGGAAGAGCACTCCGCGGTGGGCGAGGGAGACGGCTCCCGGGCGGGCGATGCCGGGGCCGCCGCCGACGAGGGCCTGCATGGTCGCCGAGTGGTGCGGGGCGCAGTAGGGGGCGAGGTCGATCAGCGGTTTGCCGGGCGGGAGCAGTCCGGCCACCGAGTGGACCGCCGTGACCTCCAGGGACTCCTGGCGGACGAGCGGGGGCAGGACGGCGGGGAGCCGCTCGGCGAGCATGGTCTTGCCGGCGCCCGGCGGCCCCTCCAGGAACAGGTGGTGTCCACCGGCCGCGGCGACCTCCACGGCGGTGCGCGCGGAGATCTGGCCGACGACGTCGGCGAGGTCGTGCCCCTGGTCCTGCTGGGCGGCGCCCAGGCTGTGCATGCCGGTGGCCGCGCCGGTGCCGGGCAGCCGCAGCCCGGCCAGCAGCGGGTCCGGGCGGCCCTGGTCGTCCGGGTCCTCCTCGGGCACGGGTTCGTCGGTCAGCACGGCGATCAGCTGCCGCAGGCTGCGTACGCCGAGCACCGAGACCCCGGGCACGAGGCTGGCCTCGGCCGCGGCGCACTCCGGTACGACGACCTGTTCGTACCCGGCGTCGGCGGCGGCCAGCACCGCC
Source organism: Streptomyces sp. NPDC047017 (assembly GCF_040644175.1). Classification (NCBI taxonomy): domain Bacteria; kingdom Bacillati; phylum Actinomycetota; class Actinomycetes; order Kitasatosporales; family Streptomycetaceae; genus Streptomyces; species Streptomyces sp. NPDC047017. The sequence goes on from NZ_JBEYVW010000025.1 coordinate 126,848, forward strand.
GGCAGGATGCCGCGCACCGGGCGCACCCGGCCGTCCAGGCCCAGCTCGCCGATCATCACGAGGTCGGCGAGGACCCGGGGGTCGATCCGCTCGGCGGCGCCGAGCACCGCGCAGGCCACGGCCAGGTCGAAGCCGCTGCCCGCCTTGGGCACCGAGGCCGGGCTGAGGCCCACCGTGAGTTTCTTCTGCGGCCAGTCGGCGCCGGAGTTGACCACGGCGGCCCGCACCCGGTCGCGGCTCTCGGTCAGGCTCTTGTCGGGCAGTCCCACCAGGGTGAAGGCGGCGACGCCCGGTTCGAGGTCGGCCTGTACCTCGACGACCACGCCTTCCACTCCGACGAGGGCCACGGAGCACGTACGTGCGAATCCCATCAGACCGCCCCCCGTACGTGCTCGACGACGGGCGCGCCGCGCCGGGGCAGCAGGACGGCGACCAGATCGATGCGGACGCCTCCCGGGGGCGCTCCGCCGTGGGACTGGATCCAGCGCTGGGCGAGGCCGCGCAGCCGCTCGGCCTTGCGCGGGGTGAGGGCGGCCAGCGGGTGCTGGAAGGCGCCCGCCCTGCGGGTCTTCACCTCGCAGACGACCAGGACGTCGCCGTCCCGGGCCACGATGTCGATCTCACCGGTCCGGCCGCCGCGCCAGTTGCGCTCCAGGACGGCCAGGCCGCCCTGGACCAGCCGGCGCGCGGCCAGGTCCTCCCCGTACCTGCCGAGCGCGCCACGCGCCCGATCGGCGCCGTCCCGCGCCCGGTCCGCGTCGCTCCGCGCCCGGTCCGCGCTGCCCTGTGCCTGATGTGTGCTCATGTCGGCACCACCTCCGGCGCCAACGGTCACGCATCCGGGCCGACCGAGTGGATCTTGGTGGGTTACTCGTCGGTTGTGGACAACTCCATCACCCGCACGAGTGATCCCGCGTCCCGGATCAGCCGCCGGGCAGCTCCAGATCGCTCTTGTTCAGCTCTTCGATGTTCACGTCCTTGAACGTGAGGACACGCACCTGCTTCACGAACCGGGCCGGCCGGTACATGTCCCACACCCAGGCGTCGGCCATCGTCACCTCGAAGAACACCTCGCCCTGGACCGAGTGCACCTGCATCTCATAGTCGTTGGTGAGGTAGAAACGCCGCTCGGTCTCGATCACGTATTTGAACAGACCGACGACATCGCGGTACTCCCGGTAGAGCTTCAGCTCCATCTCGGTCTCGTACTTCTCGAGGTCCTCGGCGCTCATGGCATGTTCCCCTTCAGCCGTACGGTCCCCCCATTGTGCGCCAGGGTCGTGAGCCCCTAGACGATTTCGGTGTCCAGGGTCACGGGCGCGGCCGGGGGACCTTCGTCGAGCAGTGTGCGCAGCAGCCCGGCGAGTCTGGTCGGATACACGGTCTCATGGGCCAGGGCCAGTTCCCGACACGTCCACCAGCGCGCTCCGACGACGCTGCGCCGCTCCAGTTCGGTCAGGGCGGTGGCGGCGGTCGCCGTCTGGCTGGTGCGGGCCAGGAAGTACCACTCGTCCTGGTCCCAGCGGCGGCCCGCGAACGGGAAGGAGCACCTGCGCCGCCACAGCACCGGGCCCAGCTCGACCTCGGTGATGCCGGTCTCCTCCGCGAGTTCGCGCAGCGCGGCCTGCTCGCGGGTCTCGTCGCCCTCCAGGCCGCCGCCGGGCGTGAACCACCAGTCGTCGGCCGGGTCGTCCGGCTCGTGGCCGTGCAGCAGCAGGACGCGGTCCGCCGGATCGAGCAGCACCACGCGGGCCACCTTGCGCGGCGCGGCCTCAGCGGGCACCGGCCGGCTCCGTCCGGGCACGCACACGGGAGCGGCCCAGCCGCTTGGCGACCGGCCCGTAGGCGCCGCCGACCAGCACCAGCACGGCGCCGCCGGCGATCAGCCAGACGATCACGCGCAGCGGGCCCGGCCGGGACAGGGCGCCCAGCCGCTCGAAGCCGGTGGGGCGCTCCAGCATGCCCTTGGCGGGCCAGATCACGGCGTCGACCCGGGCGGTCACGTCGCTGCTCGCCACGGTGCCCCTGGCTGCGTCGGTGAGATGGGCGGTGGAGTCCAGCGAGCCCTGGCGTTCGTCGCCGAGCAGGAACAGCCGGCCCGCGGGCACCTTCACCGTCGGGAAGTTCACGATCTCGGCGGGGCCGCCCTTGAGATACGGCTCGTCGATCTCCTTGCCGTCGACGGTCAGCCTGCCCCGCGTGCAGCAGGAGACCGTGTCGCCGCCGACGGCCACCACGCGCTTGACCACCGGCGCGTTCGCCACCCAGCTGCGGTCGTGGAAGACGACGACGTCACCGCGGCGCACCTGGTCGCCGTCGACCCGCTGGGCCAGCACCCGGTCGCCGACGCCGATCGTCGGCGTCATGGAGGAGGTGGGCACGGTGTACGGCCGGTAGGCCACCGCCGCCCAGCCGAAGCCGCCGAGGAACAGCACCAGGCCCAGTGCCACGGCGAGGCCGGACAGCCGCTGTCCCGTCCTGCCACCGGCCGGGGCCCTGCCTGTGCCGCCGCCGCGCGGGGCCGTACGTGTCGTGCTCTCGCCACCCATGGACCCGCACCCTACCCGGCGGTACCGAGCCCGGGCAGTCCCCTTCCGCGAGCGCGGCGACAGCTCCACGGGGACTTCACAGAGGTGGGCGGCACGAACGGAATGTCTCCGTCCGCACCGCCCCGGGCCTCCGTGCGGATCAGCGGCGTACGTATCAGCGACGTACGTATCAGCTGCGTATGGTCAGCGGCTCCCGGTGGCCGTGGTGGCCGTACCCGTGCCGGACTCGGACTTCAGCACGCGCCTGCGGCGCCACACCACCAGCGGCACGGCCGCGCTCAGGGCCACCCCGCCCGGCGCCACCGTCAGCGCGCCCGCCGCCGAGGACTGCTGCGCGCCGATGCCCTTCTGGTCGAAGGTGTCGGGCACGGGCAGGGTGCCCCAGCGGTTGACCGGCCAGGCCCGCACGATCGCGCGGCCCACGACGTCCTTGACCGGGACCATGCCGTGGTTCTTGTCGGCCTGGTTGTAGCGCGAGTCCCGGGAGTTCTGCCGGTGGTCGCCCATGACCCAGATGTAGCCCTTGGGCACCTTGACCTTGAACTGGCCGCCCTGGTCGTCGATGCTGCACGGCGTGTTGCCCGGGTAGACGTAGGACGCCTCGTCCAGCGCCTTGCCGTTGACCTTGAGCGGGCCGCTGCCCTTGCACTCGACGGTGTCGCCGCCGACGCCGATGACGCGCTTGATGAGGTCCTTCTCCTCGGCGGACGGCATCAGGCCGATCCAGCTGAGCACCGTCTGCAGGGCGTTGGGCTTGGCCGTGGGCTCGCCGGCCAGCCAGTCGTCCGGGTCGTGGAAGACGACGACCTCGCCGCGGTCGGGCTCGGAGCCGAACCAGGGGGTCAGCTTGTCGACCAGGACCCGGTCGCCGCGCTGCAGGGTGTCCTGCATCGAGTCGGACGGGATGGAGAACGCCTGGACCAGGAACGTCTTGATCAGCAGGGCCAGCACCAGCGCGATGACGACGAGGATCGGCAGTTCCTTCCAGAAGGAACGCGGCTTCTTCGCCTCCGGGGTGCTGCCGTCCGTCGCCCGCTCATCGCTCTGACTGTGCTCTGTCACCGTGCTGTCCTCGGCTGTTTCGCTCTTGTTCCCGGAGGTCACGGCGCTGTCCGCAGCGGGGTCGGCCGCTTCCACGGGGTGTCCGCGGTGCTCCTCGCCGTCGCTTCCGGACCGTGCGCCAAGCGCCACATCCCCCACGCCAACTCCTCACTCCGTGCCGCCGCCCGCCCCGTGCACGGTGCAGGCCCACCACTCCCATAACGAGCGGGAGTTCCGCAGGGGTCGGGAGTCGAACCGATCTGTTGGGATCGTAGAGGGCAACCCTATGCGACAGCCCGGCGGCGGGGGCCGACCCGGCCGCCGCGTCGGGCACCGAGGCGAATGTTTGCGGTTCCTTGAGCGTGGCCCAGTGCCCGAACGGCCAGCCGATGACCAGGGCCCGGCCCACCACGGACTCCTCGGAGACGGTGCCGCCGTAGGCGGTGTCCCGGTGCGCGCGCGAGTCCGCCGAGTTGCCCCGGTGGTCCCCCATCACCCACAGCCTGCCCCGGGGGACGGTGATGTCGAACGGGGTGTCGGAGGGCGCGTTGCCCGGGTAGAGGTAGTCCCGCTCGTTCAGGGCAACGCCGTTGACGGTCACCCGCCCCTGCTTGTCGCAGCACTTGACGTGGTCCCCGCCGACCCCGACGACCCGTTTGATCAGGTCCTTCTCGTTGTCGGAGGGCAGCAGGCCGATGAAGGTGAGTCCTTCCTTGACCTGCTTGACGACGACGGGATCGTGCTTCTTGGTGCTCTCCTCGTCCGTCAGCCAGCCGCCCGGGTCGCGGAAGACCACGACGTCACCGCGGTGCGGCTCGGAGCCGAACCACGGGGTGAACTTGTCGACCAGGACCCGGTCGCCGATGCGGATCGTCTGCTCCATGGAGCCCGAGGGGATCACGAACGCCTGCACCAGGAAGGTCTTCAGCACCAGCGCTATGAGCACGGCCACCCCGACGAGGAGCGGGACCTCCCGCACGGCCGAGCGTCTGCGCTTGCGCTTGACCTTGCGCTGGAGCTTGCGCCGCTCCGCGCGGGTGCGGCCGCCGGATGGGCCCGCCGCCGCGCGCCGGACCCCGGTGGGCAGCAGTTCGTCGGCCGCGCTGACCGGCGCGCCGCGCGGTTTGCCGCGGCTACCCATGGGCGCCGCCCCTGTCACCGGCGGCGGGCACGCGCGCGTAGGCACCCGGCCGGGTCAGCCGGGTCCAGTGGGCGTAGGGCCAGACGATCCAGTCGGCCCGGCCGATCACGTCACCGACCGGGATCATGCCGCCGCCCGGGGAGCCCAGGTGGTCGCGCGAGTCGCTGGAGTCGCCGCGGTGGTCACCGAGGACGAACAGGGTGCCGTCGGGCACGACGACGTCGAAGGGCACCGCCGAGGGGCTGTCCCCGGGGTGCAGGAACGACGACTCGTCGACCGGCAGGCCGTTCACCGCGATCCGGCCTCCCTTGTCGCAGCAGACCACATGGTCTCCCCCCACACCCACAACGCGTTTGATGTAGTCGGCGTCCCCGAAGTAGCCGGTGCCGTCGAACACGACGACATCGCCGCGCCGGGGGCCGGCCCCGAAGCGGTAGGCCAGCTTGTTCACGAGGACGCGGTCCCCGATCCGCAGCCCCTGCTCCATGGACCCGCTCGGGATCTGGAACGGCTGGGCCACGAACACGTTCAGGAGCAGCAGGAGGACCAGGCAGAGCAGCACGGAGAGGGTGACGCGGCCGCCGGGGACCCAGTCGGTGAGGCGCGCCGCCAACGACGAACGCGACCGTCCCTCGGGCCCTCGCGGGTCCGGGTCCTGTTCGGGCCCGGCCCCGGAAGGGCTTGAGGAGCGGTCGCGCTCGGTCGGCTGTGCTTCGGTGTCCATCGGGGCGGAATGCTATCCCGCCCGGCCATGAACCCCGCAGCGCGCTCAGTTCTCGCGCTTCTCCTTGATCTTCGCGGCCTTGCCGCGCAGCTCACGGAGGTAGTACAGCTTGGCGCGGCGCACGTCACCGCGGGTGACGAGCTCGATCTTCTCCACGATCGGGGTGTGCACCGGGAAGGTGCGCTCGACGCCGACGGAGAAGGAGACCTTGCGGACCGTGAAGGTCTCGCGCACGCCGGAACCCTGGCGGCGGATCACCACACCCTTGAACTGCTGCACACGGGAGCGGTTGCCCTCGATGACGCGGACGTGCACGTTGACGGTGTCACCCGGGCGGAAGGCCGGGACGTCCTCGCGCAGCGATGCGGCGTCGACGGTGTCGAGCAGGTGAGACATGTCGTCTGCTTTCTTCGCTGATGCCACAGGTCATCAACGGGAACTAGGATTTTCCATGAGGCTGCCGGGCGGTCGGGGCGGTCGTCGTGTCCCCCTGTGGCAGGGGCGCCCACCGGACGGCGCACGGCAGCGGCCTATTCTTCCACGCCGTCGGTCCTGCGCCAAAATCGGCCGTACGGCTCGCCCTCGGGGTCCGGGGACCAGCCCAGGATGGACAGCATCTCGCGGTCCTTCTTGTCGAAGGCGCCCGGCGCGCAGCGCTCGATGAGGTCGGGCCGGTGGGCCGTGGTGCGGCGCAGGGCCTCGTCGCGGCGCCAGCGGGCGATCTTCCCGTGGTGGCCGCTGAGCAGCGTCTCCGGGATGTCCCGGCCGCGCCAGACGGGCGGCTTGGTGTAGACGGGGCCCTCCAGCAGGCTCGCCATGGCGCCGGGTGCGAAGGAGTCGTCCCGGTGGGACTCGGCGTTGCCCAGGACGCCGGGCAGCAGCCGGGCGACGGCCTCGGTGACGACCAGGACGGCCGCCTCGCCGCCGGCCAGCACGTAGTCGCCGATGGACACCTCGTAGACCGGCATCCGGGTGGCGTACTCGTCCATGACCCGGCGGTCGATGCCCTCGTAGCGGGCCGGGGTGAAGATCAGCCAGGGGCGTTCGGAGAGTTCGACGGCGAGTTCCTGGGTGAACGGCCGGCCGCTGGGGGTGGGCACGATCAGGGCCGGCGCGTGGGCGCCCGTCTCGTAGCCGTCGGCCAGGACGCGGTCCAGGGCGTCGCCCCAGGGCCCGGTCTTCATGACCATGCCGGGGCCGCCGCCGTAGGGCGTGTCGTCGACCGTGTTGTGCCGGTCGTACGTCCACGCGCGCAGGTCGTGCACCCGCACGTCCAGCAGTCCGCGCGCGCGGGCCTTGCCGACCAGGGAGACGTTCAGCGGTTCCAGGTACTCGGGGAAGATCGTGACGACGTCGAGCCTCATCGGGGCTCGTCCCCGGACTCGCGCGCGGAGGCGATCTCGGCCCGGTCGTCGATCAGGCCGGGCGGCGGGGTGATGACGGCCCGCTGCTCCTCCAGGTCGATCTCGGTGACGATCTCCTCGACGAAGGGGATCATCACCTCGCTGCCGTCGGGGCGTTCGACGATGAACAGGTCCTGCGAGGGCAGGTGCGAGATCTCGGTGATCCGGCCGACCTCGGTGCCGTCCGCGGTGACCACGTCGAGGTCGATCAGCTGGTGGTCGTAGTACTCGTCCTCCTCCTCGGGCAGCTCGTCGGGGTCGACGTCGGCGATGAGGAGGGTGTTGCGCAGGGCCTCGGCGCCGGTGCGGTCGCTCACGCCCGCGAAGCGCAGCAGCAGGCGGCCGCTGTGCACCCGGCCGGTCTCGATGGTGAGCGGGCCCGCGGCGGCGGGATCGGTGGTGAGGACGGCACCGGGCGCGAGCCTGAGTTCCGGCTCGTCGGTGCGTACCTCGACGGTGACCTCGCCCTTGATGCCATGGGCGCGGCCGATCCGTGCGACTACCAGCTGCACGTGTCCACATCTCCTGTCCTGCGACTGCGGCCGGGTACGGCCCGCACGGCCGCCCCAACGACTGCGGCCGGGTACGGCCCGCACGGCCGCCCCAACGACTGCGGGCCGGGTACGGCCCGCGCGGCCGCCCCAACGACTGCGGGCCGGGGACGGCCCAGTGGCCCTCCCCGGCCCGAGCCGGTTGCGAAAAGCGTCAGCGGACGTGGTCCACGTCGACGAGGTCGACGCGGACGCCCCGGCCGCCGATGGCGCCCACGACGGTGCGCAGAGCACGCGCGGTACGGCCGTTGCGGCCGATCACCTTGCCGAGGTCCTCGGGGTGCACCCGGACCTCGAGCACGCGTCCGCGGCGCAGGTCGCGCGAGGCGACCTGCACATCGTCGGGGTTGTCGACGATGCCCTTCACGAGGTGCTCAAGCGCCTCTTCGAGCATGTTGCTCAGGCCTCGGAGGACTCGGCGGCGGCCTCGTCCTTCTTCTCGGCCTTCTTCTTCTGGGTGATGGCCTCACCCTTGCCCTCGTCGTCGCCGCCGAGGGACTCGAACGACGGACGCGCGGCCTTCTCGGCCAGCTGCAGCAGCGGCGCCGGGGCGGGCTCGCCCTTGAACTTCTGCCAGTCGCCGGTCTTCTTCAGGATGGCGAGCACGGGCTCGGTCGGCTGGGCGCCGACGGAGAGCCAGTACGCGACACGGTCGGCGTCGACCTCGATGCGCGAGGGGTTCTGCACCGGGTGGTACAGGCCGATCTCCTCGATGGCCCGGCCGTCACGGCGGGTACGGGAGTCGGCGACGACGATGCGGTAGTGAGGCGAACGGATCTTGCCCAGACGCTTCAGCTTGATCTTGACTGCCACGGGAGTGGATTCTCCTGGTTTTGACGTGGTGGGGCACGGCTCGGTCGCCGCGTGGGGTTGCGGTACCCGAGTGCCCGACGGACGCGTCAGCCGGAGGAGAGAGGGGTCCTGTGCGGCTGTCGAGTACAGCTAGTCATTGTGCCATACCCGTCGGACCCCTTCCGGCGGCGGGTGGGTGCGCGCGGGCACACCGCGGGGGCACCCGGCGCGCGGGTGCCGTCGCGCGGGCGGTACCGGCCGGCGGTGGGGCCGCGGCTGCCACGAGCAGCCGCGGCCTCAGCTCGCCGCCGCGCCCACGACCTCCGGGATGCGGAACGGCTTGCCGCAGCCGCCGCACACGATCGGGGCCTGGGCCAGGACCGAGGGGACGACCCGGACGTTGCGTCCGCAGTCGCAGACGGCCTTGACGCGTACGCCGCCGCCGGACGAGCCGTGGCGGGCGGCCGGGCCGCGGAAGGTGCGGCTGGTGTCGGCGGCGGTGGCGGCCAGGTGGGCCTTCAGGGCGCGTTGCAGGTGCTCGATGGTCGGGCGGTAGCGCCGCTTGGCCTCGGGGCTGAGCGTGACCAGGGAGAAACCGCTGCTCGGGTGCGGCTCCTCGGGATGGTCCAGGCCCAGCTCCTCGGCGATCGCGAGGAACCGGCGGTTGTGGTAGCGGCCGGCGCGGGAGGTGTCGCGCACCCCGCGCGCGGCGGCGATGCCATGGACTGCCTCGTGCAGCAGTCGCTCGAAGGAGAGTTCGTGTCCGCACGCGGACGACGACTCCCCGATCAGGGACTCGGGGGCGGCGAGGTCCGGCAGCTCGGGGTGGTACCGCTGAATGTCGGCCCACGCCTGCGCCAGCTCCGCGGCGAGTACAGGAGGTGTCTGTGTCGTGCTCACGTAATGACAACGAGCGGGGGTGCCCCTGTGTTCCTATTCCGGGGCATCCCAAATAATTTGCACGTACCCGTCAGTTGCCGCTGATGCGTCCTGACGAGGGCGGGTGCGCTGATCTGCGGAAAAGTCCTCACAGCTCGTACCAAGGTGGTGCGTAGCCCCGCGTACGCCCCGGCGTGTACGCCCTTCACGCGCGCCGGTTCACATGAGTGCGCGCGGTGTACAGGAGACGTTTCGGCCGCTTGCCCGGCGGAAGACTTCCCCTCGGCGAGCGGGTGCGACGACCGTGACGTTACCGGGCGCGTCACCGGTGTCCCGCACCGCCCCGCCCCGGCGGCGGCGCCCTCCTGACGCGGCCGGGTTTCACGCAGGTGAAATCCGGCCCCGATTCACCCGGAACGGACGAACAGGCCCCCACGACCCCTGGACGCGATGGGGAGCGGGGAGTTACCTGGCATACGGAAGTGCGCGCGCACGGCCACGGGGGTCACGGAATCGGCACAGCGGCAACTCTCGGCGGATTGGGGCGCTTATCCATGACACCTACGCTCGTGCGCCGGCACGCGTCTCACGCGGGGCCGGCGCCCCGGGTGGACCGGCGTGCACGCGCGCGTGACTGGTCCGAGATCCAGGAGCGGATGCTGGTGCCGCTCTACGAGGCCGTCCACGAGCGACTGGACGCGGGCCCGGGCACCCGGCTGCTCGCCCTGGGCTGCGGCTCCGGGCTCGCCCTGCTCATGGCGGCCGCCAGGGGGGCGGCGGTCACCGGTGTCGACTCCTGCCCCGAACGGCTCGCCCTCGCCCGGCGGCGGCTGCTGCCCGAGGCGTGGGACACCCGCGCGCGGGCCGAGGCCCGGCTCGTCCAGGGCGCGCCGCGCGACGCGGCCGGCCAGGGCACGCCCCCGTACACCCTGGTGACCGCCTTCGAACCGCTCGGGGGCCTGGGGGACGACACGGAGGAGGCGGCCGGGGCACTCGCCGCGGCGGCGGCGCTGGCCGAGCGCGGGGCGCCCGTGGTACTGGCCGGCTGGGGGCCGCCGGAGCGCTGCGCGGCCGCGTCCGTGCTGCGGGTGGCGACCCGGTCCGACGATCCGCCGCCGCCCGCCCCGCGCGACGGCCTGGAGGAGGTGGCCCGGCGCGCCGGGCTGCGCCCGGACGGCTCGGGACGGGTGGCGTGCCCCTTCGGCTACGCCGGCCTGGACAGCGCGGTGCGCGGCATGCTCTCCACCGGACTGTTCGACGCGGCGATCGCCGCCACCGACCCGCAGCAGGTGGACAAGGAGCTGGCCGAGGCCCTCCACGCCCACCAGCGGCGCGACGGCACGGTGTGGATGCCCAACGTGTTCCGCTACCTGATCGCGCGCACCCCCTGATCCGGCGGCGGTCCGGGTCAGCCGTCCCGGCCCGGGTCCGCCGCCTCGGCCGCCTCGCGGGCCGCCGCGTCCAGATCCTTCTTCAGCCGGGTGATGCCGGCGACCCGGTAGGCGTCGGCCTCCTCCAGCGTCTCGTTCTCCAGCAGCGCCCCGGCCAGCGCGTCCAGCTGGGGGCGGTGGTCGCGCAGCTTGCGGCACGCCTCCTCGTAGCACTCGTCGACGATCCGGCGCATCTCGGTGTCGATGGCGTCCAGGGTCTGCGGCGCGGCGGACAGCCCGTACGCCTGCTGGGCGTCGTTCGGCAGCGCGGACAGCCGGCCCAGGTGCTCGCTCATCCCCCAGCGGGCCACCATCCCGCGCGCGATGTTGGTGACCTGCTCCAGGTCGCTCTCCGAACCGGTGGTGATGACGTCGTAGACGACGTGCTCGGCCGCCATGCCGCCGAGCGCGCCGATGATCCGGCCGCGCAGGTACTCCTCGGTGTACGCGTACTTGTCGGACTCCGGCGTGGACAGCGTCACGCCGAGCGCCCTGCCGCGCGGCACGATGGTGATCTTGCGGACCGGGTCGGCGCCGGGCTGCAACATGCCGAGCAGGGCGTGCCCGCTCTCGTGGTACGCGGTGCGCCGGCGTTCCTCCTCGGGCATCACCAGGGCGCGTTCCGCGCCGAGCTGGACCTTCTCCAGCGCCTCGGAGAAGTCGAGCTGGGTGACCTCGCGCTGGCGCCGCTTGACCGCGAGCAGGGCGGCCTCGTTGGCGAGATTGGCCAGTTCGGCACCGGTCATGCCCGGAGTGGTACGGGCCACCCGGGTCAGGTCCACGCCGGGGGCCAGCGGGATCTGGCGGGTGTGGATGCGCAGGATCGCCTCGCGCCCGCCGCGGTCGGGCGGCGCCACGCTCACCACCCGGTCGAACCGGCCGGGCCGGGTCAGGGCCGGGTCCAGGACGTCGGCGCGGTTGGTCGCGGCCAGCACGATCACGCCCTCGGAGCCGGAGAAGCCGTCCATCTCGGTCAGGATCTGGTTCAGCGTCTGCTCGCGCTCGTCGTGCCCGCCCATCGAGGCGCCGCCGCCGCGCGCCCGGCCGATGGTGTCGATCTCGTCGATGAAGACGATCGACGGGGCCACCTTGCGGGCCTCCGCGAACAGCTCGCGCACCCGGGAGGCGCCCACGCCCACGATCATCTCGATGAACTCGGACGCCGACGCGGAGAAGAACGGCACGCCCGCCTCGCCGGCCACCGCCCGGGCGAGCAGGGTCTTGCCGGTGCCGGGCGGGCCGGTGAGCAGCACGCCGCGGGGCATCTTGGCGCCCATGCGCCGGTAGTCGTCGGGGTGCTTGAGGAAGTCGACGACGTCGTCCAGCTCGCCCTTGACCTCGTCGATGCCGGCCACGTCGGCGAAGGTCGTGCGCTGGGTGCCCGGCTGGAGTTCGACCGGCCGGGGCGGTGTCTTGCGGCCCAGCAGGCCGCCGGGACCGAGACCCGAGCCGATCCGCCGCGCGAAGAAGATCCACAGCGCCGCCAGGACCAGGATCGGCAGCAGCGACAGCAGCAGGTTGGCCAGGAAACCGCGCTCCTGTACGACCGGCTGCGCGGTCACCGTGACGTGGTGGCCGCTCAGGCTCTGCCACAGCCTGTCGTCCGCGAAGGACGGGCGCTGGGTCTTGAACTTGGTGTACGTGCCACCGCCGCTCGGCCGGTCGCGGGCGCTCTTGAGCTGCCCCTGGATGGCGTCGCCCTTGGCGTAGATCTTGCTGACGTTGCCGGCGTCGACCTGCCTGCTGAACTCCGTGTACGAGATGACCGGCTCGCTGCCCGAGCTGTAGTAGCTCAGCCCGCCGTAGGCCAGCAGGAAGACGACCACCGCGGTGACGAGCAGCCCCCACCACCGTCCGCGCGGCCGCCGGCCACCGGGCCGCCTGGGCGGCTCGTCCGGCGTGCCCTCGGTGCGCCACGGCTGGTCAGGGGCCTTGCGTGGTGGCGCGGCATTGCTCATATCTGGACGTTACGGCACATGGAGCAACCCGGCACGCGCTGAGGGCGCCCCCGGTGATCGGGAGCGCCCTCGGCGTCTCGGTGAGCTGCGGCCCGGGGGCCGGGCAGTGACCTGCGGTCCGGGGTCCGGGGCGCGGTGGGTCAGCCCATGAACTTCTTGAACTCGTCCGGCAGCTCGAAGTCCTGGGCGCCCTGCTGCGGCAGGCCCGGGGCGCCGCCGTTCTGGGCGGCGGCGGCGCGGCGCGCGACCTCCTCCAGCTCCTGCTGCTTGCGCTTCATCGGGTTGCCCGAGCGCTGCTTGCCCTTGGCCTTCTTCGGCTGCTTCTTGGTGCGGCCCGCGCCGCCGCCCATGCCCGGCAGCCCCGGCATCCCGGGCATGCCGCCCTGGGCCATGCGGGACATCATCTTGCGGGCCTCGAAGAACCGCTCGACCAGGTTCTTGACGGCGCTGACCTCGACGCCGGAGCCCTTGGCGATCCGGGCGCGGCGGGAGCCGTTGATGATCGTCGGTTCCTGGCGCTCGGCCGGGGTCATCGACTTGATGATCGCGGCGGTGCGGTCCACGTCGCGCTCGTCGATGTTGTTGATCTGGTCCTTGATCTGTCCCATGCCGGGCAGCATGCCGAGCAGCTTGCTGATGCTGCCCATCTTCCTGACCTGCTCCATCTGGGACAGGAAGTCGTCGAAGGTGAAGTCCTGACCCTTCTTCGACGCCAGCTTGGAGGCCATCTTCTCGGCCTCTTCCTGGCTGAACGTCTTCTCCGCCTGCTCGATCAGGGTGAGCAGGTCACCCATGTCGAGGATGCGGGAGGCCATCCGGTCCGGGTGGAAGGCGTCGAAGTCGTCGAGCTTCTCGCCGTTGGAGGCGAACATGATCGGCTTGCCGGTGATCTGCCGGACCGACAGGGCCGCGCCGCCGCGGGCGTCGCCGTCGAGCTTGGAGAGCACCACGCCGTCGAAGCCGACGCCGTCGCGGAACGCCTCCGCGGTGTTCACCGCGTCCTGGCCGATCATCGCGTCGACGACGAAGAGGATCTCGTCGGGCGAGACGGCGTCCCGGATGTCCGCGGCCTGCCGCATCATCTCGGTGTCGATGCCGAGGCGGCCGGCGGTGTCCACGATCACGATGTCGTGGACCTTGGTCCGGGCGAAGTCGATGGAGTCCTTGGCGACCTTGACCGGGTCGCCGACGCCGTTGCCCGGCTCGGGCGCGTAGACCGCGACTCCGGCGCGCTCGGCGACGACGCTGAGCTGGTTGACGGCGTTCGGCCGCTGGAGGTCACAGGCGACCAGCAGCGGCGAGTGGCCCTGCTCCTTGAGCCAGCTGCCCAGCTTGCCCGCGAGGGTGGTCTTGCCCGCACCCTGTAGACCGGCCAGCATGATCACGGTCGGCGGCTGCTTGGCGAAGCGGAGCCGACGGGTCTCGCCGCCCAACACCGTCACGAGTTCGTCATTGACGATCTTGAGAACCTGCTGGGCCGGGTTCAGGGCCCGGGAGACCTCGGCACCGAGGGCGCGCTCCTTGACGTTCTTGATGAACGTCCGGACGACCGGCAGGGCCACGTCCGCTTCGAGCAGGGCGATGCGGATCTCGCGCGCGGTGGCGTCGATGTCCGCCTCGCTCAGGCGCCCCTTGCCGCGCAGGCTCTTGAAGGTCGCTGACAGGCGATCGGAGAGAGTGTCGAACACGGCGCTCGCGGTCCTCGGGGTCGGGGATGGCTGTGGGAATCGCCCTCCAGAGTATCCCGGCCGGGCAAGAGCGGGTCACGGTCCCGTACGCAGCGCCTCCTCCAGCCCGCGGGCCGCCGACGCCGCCTCCTCCCGCGGCAGCGGCTCGCCCTCCGGGCCGGTGACGTAGAAGGCGTCCACCGCGTTGGCGCCCAGGGTGCTGACGTGGGCGCTGCGCATCCGCACCTTGGCGTCCTCCAGGGCCCGGCCGATGCGGAACAGCAGTCCGGGGGCGTCCTGGGCGCGGACCTCGATCACGGTGGCGTGCCGGGAGGCGGCCGGGGCGACCGTCACGCGCGGCGGGGGCGCCGGTACGCCCCGGCGGCGCGGGTAGGCGGCGTCCCGTTCGGCGAGGCGGCCCGCGACGTCGAGCGAGCCGTCCAGCGCCCGAACCAGATCGGCGCGCAGCCGGGCGGCCTGGGGCAGCGAGCCGTACTCGGCGGCCACCCGCCAGTCCAGCAGCAGGACGGCGTCGCCGCCGGGCGGTTCCAGGGTGCGCAGCTCGGCCGTGCGGACGGTGAGGCGGTGCAGGGACAGCACCCCGGCGGCGGCGGGCAGCACGCCCGGCTGGTCGGGGACGGCGATGAGCAGTTCCACCCCGAGCGGCTCGGCCTCCCGCACCGCCGCCTCGTCCGGGGCTGCCTCGTCCAGGGCCGGTGCGGTCCGGGCCCGCAGTGCCAGGACCGGTCCGCCGGTGCGGTGCGCCTCGACGGCGAGCCGTTCGTGTTCGGCGCTGGGCGCGGCGGCCGGCTCGGGCACGGCGGGGGCGTCGCCGGTGAGGACCGCGGCGACCCGGCGGACGAGGTCGGCGACGAGGGAGCCCCGCCAGGCGGACCAGGCGGCCGGTCCGGTGGCCAGCGCGTCCGCCTCGGTCAGGGCGTGCAGCAGTTCGAGGGTGCCCGGGGCGGCGACCGCCTCGGCGACCGCCCGGACGGTGGCCGGGTCGTCCAGGTCGCGCCGGGTGGCGGTCTCCACGAGCAGCAGGTGGTGGCGGACCAGAGTGGCCAGTACGGCGGCGTCGGCGCGGTCGAAGCCGACGCGCGCGGCGACGTCGGCGGCGATGGTCTCGCCGGCCACCGAGTGGTCGCCGGGCCAGCCCTTGCCGATGTCGTGCAGCAGGGCGGCGACCAGGAGCAGGTCGGGGCGGCCGACGCGGCGGGTGAGCGCGGCGGCGCGCACGGCCGTCTCGATCAGGTGCCGGTCGACGGTCCACACGTGCACGGCGTTGCGCTGCGGGCGGCAGCGCACCCGTTCCCAGTCGGGCAGCAGCCGGGTGACCAGGCCCTCCGCCTCCAGCGCCTCCCAGACCTGCACGGTGGGGCTTCCCGCGCCGAGCAGGGTGACGAACTGTTCCCGGGCCTCGGCGGGCCAGGGTGTGGGCAGCGGGCGCGCGGTGGCGGCCAGCCGGCGCACGGCATGCGGGGAGAGCGGGAGGCCGGCCTGCGCGGCGGCGGCCGCGGCGCGCAGCGGGAGCACGGGGTCCCGTTCGGGGCGCGCGGTGCGGGCGAGTACCACCTCGCCGTCCTGTTCCACCACCCCTTCGGCCAGCGGTGACCGCTCCGCGCCGGGTTTCCCGCCGCCGAGCAGGCCGCGCAGCCGCGGACGCACGGCGCGCGACCGCAGCACGCGCCCCACTTCGCGCCAGGTGACATCACTGGCGTACGAGATGACGCGGGCCGCCTCGTACACCTGCCGCAGCAGGGTGTCGGCGTCGAGCAGGCCGAGCCCGGCGGCCACCTGGTCCTGTTCCTGGAGGGCGAGCCGGTCGGTGGCGCGGCCGGTGGCCAGGTGCAGGGCGTCGCGGACGTCGAGGAGGCGGCGGCGGGCGTCGGCGAGGCCCTCGCGGGGGGCGTCGGCGAGCCAGGAGGCGGCCACGGCGCGCAGCGCGGTGGCGTCGCGCAGGCCGCCGCGGGCCTCCTTGAGGTCGGGTTCGAGCAGGTACTGCAGCTCGCCCTGGCGTGCGGCGCGTTCGGCGCACAGCTCGCGGAGTTCGGGCAGGCGCTTGGGGGCCTGGTTGCGCCAGTCGGCGAGGACCGTGGTGCGCAGCGCGGTGGTCAGGCCGAGGTCGCCGGCGAGGTGGCGGGCGTCCAGCAGGCCGAGGTGGACCTTGAGGTCGGCGCCCGCGGTCCGGCGTGCCTCGGCGGGGGTGCGCACCGAGTGGTCGAGGGCGAGGCCGAGGTCCCACACGGGGTACCAGAGGCGGTCGGCGAGGGCGGCGACCGCCTCGGTGTCGCCGCCGTCGTGCAGCAGGAGCAGGTCGAGGTCGCTGCGCGGGGACAGCTCGCCCCGGCCGTAGCCGCCGACGGCGACGAGCGACACGCCCCGGTGGCCGCCGGCGGCGGTGAACAGCCCGGCGAGCCAGTCGTCGGTGAGCCGTGCGAGGGCGCCGCGGCGCGGCGGCCCGCTGTGCTCCCCCTCGGTGAGCAGGCGCAGCCGGGCCGCCGCGTAGCCGCCGGGTGGCGCCGGCGCCGCTTCGTTCGTCACGTCCCTGTCCGTCACCCGGTGGCTCCTGTCCTCGATCACCCGATCACCGGTCGCCCGGTGGCCCGTCGCCCGGTCGCCCGCCGCGGCCGTCAGAGCGCGTCCGGGCCGCGTTCGCCGGTGCGGACCCGGACCGCCGTGTCGACCGGCAGCGACCAGACCTTCCCGTCACCGATCTTGCCCGTGCGGGCCGCCTTGACGACCACCTCGATCAGCTCGTCGGCGTCGTCGTCCTCGGCCAGCACCTCGATACGGATCTTGGGCACGAGGTCGACGGTGTACTCGGCACCCCGGTAGACCTCGGTGTGTCCGCGCTGCCGGCCGTAGCCGCTGGCCTCGGTGACCGTGAGGCCGTGCACGCCGAAGGTCTGCAAAGCCTCCTTGATCTCGTCGAGGCGGTGCGGCTTGACCACGGCGGTGATGAGTTTCATGCGTCCACCTTCTTGCTCCGCTTCTTGTCCTGCTTCTCGTCCTGCTTCTCGTCCTGCTTCTCGTCCTGCTTCTCGTCCTGCTTCTTGTCCTGCGCGCTCGGCCTGCTCTGCGCGGCGGTGCCGGCCGGTGCGGTGAGCGCGCCGAGCACCCCGCCGCCGGCGCCGCTGAAGTCGTAGGCGGTCTCGGCGTGCTGGGCCTGGTCGATGCCGGAGATCTCCTCGTCCTCGGTGACCCGCATGCCGATCGACTTGTCGATCAGGAAGGCGAGCACCGCGGAGGCGATCAGGGAGTAGGCCAGGACGGCGAAGACACCGGCGCACTGCTTCCAGAACTGGTCCAGGCCGCCGCCGTAGAAGAGGCCCTTGACGTCGGACTGGCCGCTGCCGCTGGCGAACAGGCCGATCAGCAGGGAGCCGAGGATGCCGCCGACCATGTGGACGCCGACGACGTCGAGGGAGTCGTCGTAGCCGAACCGGTACTTGAGGCCGACCGCCATGGCGCACAGCACACCGGCGATGGCACCGACCGCGATCGCGCCGAGCGGGGAGACCGCGCCGCCGGAGGGGGTGATCGCGACCAGGCCGGCGACCGCGCCGGAGGCGGCGCCCAGCGTGGTGCACGCGCCGTGCCGGAGCTTCTCGTAGCCGAGCCAGGCCAGCATGGCGGCGGCGGTGGCGACCTGGGTGTTGACGAACATCAGCGGGCCGACGCCGTCGTCGTTGCCGAGCCAGGAGCCGGCGTTGAAGCCGAACCAGCCGAACCACAGCAGGCCCGCGCCGAGCATGACCAGCGGGAGGCTGTGCGGGCGCATCGGGTCCTTCTTGAAGCCGGTGCGCCTGCCGATGACGAGGATCACGCCGAGGGCGGCGGCGCCGGCGTTGATGTGCACCGCGGTGCCGCCGGCGAAGTCGATCACCCCGAGCTTGAAGGCCCAGCCGCCGGTCCCCCACACCCAGTGGGCGACCGGGAAGTACACGATCGTCACCCACAGCACCACGAACAGCGACCAGGCGGTGAACTTCACCCGGTCGGCCAGGGCGCCGCTGATCAGGGCGGGGGTGATGACCGCGAACATCAGCTGGAAGACGGCGAAGACGAAGACCGGGATGGTGTACCCGGGCCACAGGTCCGTCTTGCCGATGCCGCTGAAACCGGCGTAGCCGGAGGTCCAGCCGAGCAGGGAGCCGTGATCGGTGCCGAAGGCCAGCGAGAAGCCGTAGAGCACCCACAGGACGGTGACGATCCCGAGGCTGATGAAGCTCATCATCAGCATGTTCAGGGTGCTCTTGACGCGGACCATGCCTCCGTAGAAGAAGGCCAGGCCCGGGGTCATCAGCATCACCAGGGCGGAACAGATGAGCATGAAGCCTGTGTTCGCGGACGACAGTCTGGGTGCGTCCGCCGCAAGCATGATGGCTGGGGCCATCGGCGTCTCCTCGTCGGTCGGTGCGGCCCCGTGCGGGCGGGACCGGGGCGGTCCCGGCACCGGGTGCGGGCCGTGAGGGGTGGGCCGTTCTGCGCCACGAGATTCGCGCAGCGCGGTTTCGGCGGACGCCCCTGGCTGTTTCACCGGGGTGACGAAGGCACCTGGCGTGTTACGCCTGGATGAATCGGGCGCCTATGGATGCCGGCCGGGGGGAGAACACGCGAGCAGAACGCGGCAGGGGCCCCGGCGAGAAGGGACCGGCCGCGGCGGCCTTCCGATGACCTGGCATGGGGGAGCCGAGTCGGGCAGTTCGGGAGGGCCGGCCGCGGCCGGGGTGCGGGGGCGGTCAGACCGCCTCGGCGGTCTCGGGCAGTTCGGCGGCGAGCTGCTCGGTCAGGTCGATGACCTCGCCGAGGTCGCCGAAGTCGCGTACGGCGTTGTCGACGGTCTTGCGGATACGGGTGTTGACGCGCTCGGAGCGGACCTTCTTGGCCACCCGCATGGCATCGGCCGCGTACCGCGTGCTCTGCTCGGGCTCGCGCTGGAGCAGGTGGACGGTGGCCATGCCGATGAGGTTGAGCGCGTACGAGCGCTGGTGCTCCTGGTCGTCGGCGAACAGCCGTACGGCCTTCTCCATCAGCGGTTCGGCCAGCGAGGCGTAGGTGGGGCTGCGGCCGGCCACATAGGCGAGGTCGCGGAAGGAGTGGCTGTTCTCGCCGTACAGCTCGGCCTCGGAGAAGAAGCGGATCCAGTCGGGGTCGGGCTCGTCCCAGTCGCCCGCGTCGGAGAAGGTGTCCTCGGCCATCCGCACCGCGCGCTTGCACTTGCCGGGCTGGCCCATGTTGGCGTACGCGCGGGCCTCCATCGCATACAGCATGGACTGGGTGCGCGGACTGGCGCAGTCCCGGCTGCCGTACTGGCCGAGATGGATGAGCTCCAGGGCGTCCTCGGGGCGGCCGAGGTGGATCATCTGGCGGCTCATGCTGGACAGCACATAGGAACCGAGCGGCTTGTCGCCCGCCTCCTTGGCGGCGTGCAGGGCGAGCACGAAGTACTTCTGGGCGGTGGGCTGCAGGCCCACGTCGTAGCTCATCCAGCCGGCCAGCTCGGCCAGCTCGGCGGCGACCTTGAACAGGCGCCGGGTGGTGGTCTCGGGCTGGGGCTCCTGGAGCAGGTCCGTCACCTCGTGCAGCTGGCCGACCACGGCCTTGCGGCGCAGACCGCCGCCGCACTGGGCGTCCCACTGCCGGAACATCTTCGTGGTGGTCTCCAGCAGCTCCAGCTCGGGGCGGGAGAGCCGGCCGGGGCGGCGGGCGGCGGCGGACGACTCGGCCTCGCGCAGGGGGGCCGGGGGCGTGGGCACGAGCCAGCGCTGCAGCGGCTCGATGAGGGAGGGGCCGGCGGACAGCAATAACGAGGACCCGAGGAAGCCGCGCCGCGCCAGCATCAGGTCGCTGCGCGAGAACTCGCTGAGCAGGGCGACCGTCTGCGGGCCCGTCCAGGGCAGGTCGACGCCGGTGGCCGAGGGGGTGGGGCGGGCGGTGCGCAGCCCGAGGTCCTCCACGGAGACGACGCAGCCGAAGCGCTCGGAGAACAGCTCCGAGAGGATGCGCGGGATCGGCTCGCGCGGATTCTCCCCGTCCAGCCAGCGGCGTACGCGCGAGGTGTCGGTGGAGATGTGGTTGGCCCCCAGCCGGCGGGCCCGGCGGTTGACCTGGCGGGCCAGCTCGCCCTTGGACCAGCCGCTGCGCAGGAACCAGGAAGTGAGCAGCTCGTTCGGTCGCTTGTCCGCGCTCGCGGTGCTCGTCCCGCTGCCGCCGTTGCCGCTCACTGGAACGCCCCCATTCCTGAGACCACTTGTCGCCGAGTGCGCCAAGCCCTATCAGAATGCCCGTCAACACCGCCGCCCGTCCGGCGCTTGTCACCCTTCGAACGGACTACCGAGTTGCCTCCGGCATACCCACGAGCGCATGTGCCCCCAGGACTCGCACACTCAGAGTAATCCGACGATCACCGATGCGGCCACGTGGTTCTCGGAAACGCCACCATTCGCCACCCCTTCGAATGAACTCTCGGTGGCCCTGGCGCGATTCACTTGACAGACGACGACTGCGAGTCGGCGGAGCGGTGCGCTCAAGGGCGCACGCTGTCGTACGCACCACCCGGGGTGCTTCCGGGCGCCGTCCGCTCCGAGGCGGAGTCGGGGAGACAGTGGGGACAGAGCGTCACGTTCCGCATCCGCCTCGTAACCAACGGGGGGACGGACCCGTTGGAGGGGGCATGGGCTTCACGATCGGCGGTATTCGCGAGATCCGCTCCGGCGCGCGACGGCGCGGCCGGTCGTACCGCTCCTCGGAGTGCACGGCGGTGGCCGAGTACACCGGGCTGTGGGGCTGGGACGTGGTGCGGGGCGCGCGGGCCGTCGGCGGCGCCTGCTCCTGCGGCCGCACCGCCTGCCCGGAGCCGGGCGCCCATCCCCTGGAGTTCGCGCCCGGCATCCCGGCCGGGGCGACGCTCGACGAGGTGACCCGGGCCTGGGCCGAGCTGCCGGGGGCCGCGGTGATGCTGGCGGTCGGCAGCGCCTTCGACGTGATCGAGGTCGCCGAGCCGGCCGGGCGGCGCGCCCTGGTGCGGATGGAGCGCATGGGCCTGCCGCTCGGCCCGGTGACCGCGGCCCCGGACGGCCGCGCGCACTTCTTCGTCGCCCCGGGCGCCGCCGCGGAACTGCCCGGCCTGCTGTACCGGATGGGCTGGGACGACCCCGCCGCCCTCGACCTGCGCGGCCTCGGCCCCGGTACGTACCTCACGGCCCCACCCTCGGACCGCGGCGGCCGGGGCCCGGCCCGCTGGCTGCGCGCCCCCGCCCTCGACACGGCCAACCCCCCGGAGGCCCGGCTGCTCCTCGGCACGCTGGCGTACGTGGCCCATCGCTCCCGGGCGTGAGCGGACGGGTGGCGTGAGACGGCGGGAGACGACCGGCGGTCGGTGTGAGCCCTAGCTGTATTGCCCTGTGAGGTTGGGGACGCGGCTGGCGGGTGGTTGGCCCTTGAGCGCGGTGTGTCCGCGGTGGTGATTGTAGGTGTGGAGCCGGCGG